>JADFVP010000232.1 GCA_015222595.1 Pseudomonadota bacterium | reverse complement strand
CTTATAGACTCCGTTACCGATACCGCATCGGTGCGGGCGAACTACAAGCTGAGCACCAAGACGAGTATCAACTCCAGCTACAGCTTCACCCGGTTCGGCTTCGACGCCTCTGGCGGCAAGACGGCTAGCGAGGTGCAGAACCTCTCATTAGGGCTTACCAGGGCCCTTAGTTCGACCACGAACGGCTCCCTCACCGGCGGGTTGATTTACTCTAACGGCTTTTCCGGAGACTTCGACTGGAACCTGAGCGCCTCTTTGGCAAAGAAAGCCGCACAGTACGAGGCGTCGCTAGAGCTGAACCGCAGCATTAGCGACCCTTCAGGGCTTGCAGATAATTTGGTAATAATAGACTCTCTTGCCTTAACCGGCAAGTATACGATAAAGCAGAACATAACGCTCGGCGCAGAGTCCACTGCCTCTCAGGTACGCTCCCAGGCAGATACGGCGGTAGACCTTGTTACGCTAAACACAAGCGCCTCTGTAAGCTGGAAACTGAACAACAATCTCAATCTCGACCTAACCATAACCAGGTTCAACCAATGGGTCGATAACTCTTCGGCAACGTCCATGATAAGAGATCAGGTCTATCTAGGCCTTACCTATAGACTTAAAGAGTGGAGGCTCTGAACATATTGAAGAACTCACCAAAAAACTTCCACGACTACCTGGAAATTTTTCTCAGGCGCAAATGGATCCTGATAGTTCCCATTGTCGCAGGGGCTGTTATCTCAGGAGCAGTGGCTCTCAACATGGACTCGTACTACCGCTCATCGACCATGATACTCATCGAGGAGCAGCAAGTCTCCGAGAGTTATGTCGAGCCGACCGATAGAACACCCATCGGAAGCAGGCTCAACACGCTCAGCCAGCAGATCATGAGCCGAACTCGCCTTGAGAAGATCGCAACGGACTTCAACCTCTATCAAGACAGCAGTTCCGGTCTGTTCTCACGCCTGTCCGGGCGCGCTGACTCGGAAGGGGCAAAGAAAAAGTCCGTAAGCAAAGAGTCGGTTGTTAAGATGATGCGCCGCGATATTCAGGTAAAGATACTCAACAAAAAGCGCAGCGGCTCCGGTGGCGAGGCCTTCAGTATCAGCTACGTCGGCACCGACCCGCGCACCACCCAGCAGGTTACCGGCACTATCGCCTCGCTCTTCATAGAGGAGAACCTGAAAGTACGCGAGCAGTATGCCGAAGGCACTACGGAATTCCTGCAGAGCGAACTGAACAAGGCTAAGAACGAGCTTGAGGTGCAGGAGAATACGCTCAGAAGATTTAAGGAACGGCATATGGGAAGCCTTCCCGGTCAGCTCGAGGCTAACCTCAGGACCCTCGACAGACTTCAGTTGAAACTTCAGAGCTTGCAGGAGGTGGTTCAGAGCAGCAACAACCAATTGGCTCTTTACGAGAGACAGCTAGATCTTACGCCGGGCAGTTCAAACAGCAGCACCGGCATGCCGCTCGAAAAGGAGCTACGTAAACTCGAACTCGAACTCCAGAACCTACGCTCTGTCTACTCTGATAACTACCCTGACGTTATAATTACCAAGAACAGGATCGAGGAAATCTCTTCTCAGCTGGCCCAAGAGTCGTACTACACCGACTCGATGGACGAAGAGTACGATGCGGAACTTGACGCGCTCGACAGTGCTGATCTTAGCGTCATGGCCGAACTCTCCTCATTGAAGTCGAAGATTTCCAACAATTTGAAGAGAGAGGACGATGTCCGGGGCGAGATAAAGAAGTATGAGCAAAGGGTCGAAGAGACGCCTGCCAACGAACAGAAGATGGCCAATATAAGCAGAGACTACGATATATCGCTCCAGAACTACCAGTCGCTGCTCGAAAAAAAGCTCAACGCCCGATTAGCCGCAAACCTCGAGAAGAAGCAAAAGGGCGCAAGGTTCAGAGTAATAGACCCTGCAAACCTGCCGGAGATGCCGTACAAGCCGGACAAGAAGCGAGTTCTGGTAATGGGTATACTGGCAGGCGGCGGACTCGGTTGCGGCCTTATTCTCCTGCTTGAGTTCCTCAACCCGGCCTTTAGAAAACCTGAGGACTTCAACGGAGTGCTCAACCTTCCGGTACTGACGACTATACCCGACTTTAAAATGAACTCTGCACTGCCGCAGGTCAGGAGACTGAAAGTAATAGGCAGCAGAAAGAGAGCCAACACCGAATGACGCTACAAATAGACAATGATAAGATAGGGCAGCTGCCGAGCAGACGCGGAGACAGGGGAAATGTTTTAAAGCACCCCGGCCTGCACAATACGGTATGGGCTTTTGGCGGCGGCAAAGGAGGCGTCGGCAAGAGCTTCGTTACTGTAAACACAGCCGTGCTGCTAACCAAGATGAGCAAGAAGGTTCTGATAGTAGACGCGGACCTTGGCGCGGCCAACCTCCACACGCTTGTTGGCGCCGAGAGCACTCGCTACTCGTTAAGCGCTTTTATGTCAGGCAACGTAAAGGACTTTGCCAGCCTGGTAACCAAGACGCCTATACCGAACCTCGAAATCGTTTCAGGCGACCGCGATTCGCTCGACTCGGCAATCTACAGCTCGAAGAAGATAGAGCGCCTTCGTGACGGACTTCGCCACGTAGACCACGACTACATTCTTTTAGACACCGGCCCCGGCACGGCGCCACTGCAACTCGACATTCTACTCTCAGCCGAAGAGACTATACTTATCAGCACCGGAGAGCCAACCTCCATAGAGAATACGTACCGGCTCATGAAGTGCCTGTTTATCAGAAAAATGAGAAAGGTTATGAAGAACCAGAAGAGCGGAGAGTTAGAAAATCTTCTGAAAAAAGTTTTCAGCACAAGCTCTCCAACAAAAATTAAAAAATTCGGGGACATCTTTTTTGCGCTCCACCAGCTCGACCCCGAGCAGGAGGAATACCTTAGAGCAGCAATGGAGCACTCCGGGGTCTCGCTGCTCTTCAACAACTGTACACACGCCGAAGACGCGCGCCTTGGGCCACTCATAAAGAGAGGCTGTCAGGACTACTTCGACATAGAGACCGGTTATCTCGGTTTTATTCAGAACGATGAAGCCGTAACAGAGTCGGTAAGAAACAGAACACCCCTGGTGGTGCACAACGGCGGCGCACCTGCGGCACACTCGCTCAACACTTGTCTACAAAGACTCTTGCTCAATGCACGGCGCCAAGCAATGGCGCTTTAATACAGGAAGATCGATGCCAATAATGAACGGAAAAAACTTCTACGACCTTCTCGACGTAATGCCCGACGCTACGGCTGAGGAGATTGATGCCGCTTACAAGCGCGCCAAGGCCACTTATGGCGAAAGCTCGGTTGCGCTCTACTCTCTATACAGCGATGACGAAAAGGATGTAATACTCGAAGAGATCAATGACGCCTACGCCACTCTTTCGCAAGAGGCCAAAAGAGACGCTTACGACGCCGCGCTCAGCGTTGCGTCCTCCGAGGGTTCCGGCAGTTCAGCCCACTCCGGCCCGGAGCGAGCCGTGCCCGGAAAAGCCTACGTACCGGAGACCGAGGTTCGCCAACTGATCCCTCAGGTGAGTCTCAAGAATCCGCCGGTGGTAACGGACACTCAGAACCCGCTTATCGGCGAACAGTACCGCGTGCTCTATACCAAACTCGAGCACCTTAGCCTGAAAAATTCTTACAAGTGCTTTGCCATTACCAGTTCGGTCAAGGGTGAGGGTAAAACCATTACCAGCCTCAACCTCGGCTACGTTATGGCAAACGACTTTAAGAAGAAGGTTCTGATAATAGAGTGCGACCTCAGACGCCCGACGCTTATGACCTACATCAACGTACAGAGCAACAGCACGGGAACGGTGGACGTTCTGAGCGGCAATGCTGAACCGATGAACTCGATCATACAGATTGAGGAGACGGGACTCTACATCATGCCGGCACGCAGACATCAGGAGAACTCGACAAAGCTCCTGGGCTCGCAGCGCTTCAGCAACCTGATAAAGACATTGAAGTACGAGTTCGACTACATACTACTCGACTCCCCGCCGATATTGCCGCTTGCGGACATGGGCATAATCAGCAGGGTCGTAGACGGCCTTATACTGGTGGTGCGCGCGGGTAAGACACCAAAGGACATAGTAACAAAGGCCACAGCATCTCTGAACAACAGCAATATTATCGGAACTGTACTTAACGGCGCCGACATGCCGATGAAGAACTACTACTACTAGGGGTCTGATTGTGTTTCATCTCTTCAACAGATACTTCTCTGCCAAGACGGTCTTCATCTTCGTCTCAGAGTCTATACTGCTCTTCCTGAGCGTGCTACTCATAACTGCGCTCCGGTTCAGCTTCGAGAGCAGCGCTCTGTTCGTCTACGATCCCCAGTTCGTAAAGACCATAGTCCTTACCGTCACTTACTCCATCACCTTCTACTACTTCAACATGTACGCGCCCGACTACTACCTGCCCAACAGGCACATGTTCTACCGCCTGATCCAGGCTACCATAGTGGCAACAATCATTCTCTTCTGCCTCTTCTACATAGCCCCGTCCTTCAGGGCCTGGCGCGGCATTCAGCTCGGAACCGCGATCTTCCTTCCGTTAATCATACTCTTCTGGAGAATGATCTTCTCGAAATACATCTCAGTTGAGCTGCCGAACAACCGGGTGCTCATTATCGGCTCAGGAGACCTTGCCAAGAATATCGGTTCGGACATCTACAAGCACAACGTGCATGGGTTGCAACTTGTCGGCTTCATTGACGACGACCCGGCGAAGCTCGGAACTTCCATAGTAAACCCCGGCGTGGTCGGGGGCTACGGAGACATAGCGCGTATTGCCAAGAGCGAAGGAATAGACAGAATAATAGTAGCGCTCAAGGACAGACGGGCGAAGCTGCCTATGTCTGCGCTCTTGGACTGCAAGCTCGCCGGCATTACCATTGAAGAGGGCGAGACCTTCAGGGAGCGCGCCACCGGCAAGATACCGCTAGATCACCTTAAGCCGAGCTGGATGGTCTTCTCGGACGGCTTTAAATCGCTAAGGACCAGAAAGATATCTAAACGTATCTTCGACATAATTCTCTCGGCCTTTGTCTTCGTCCTGGCCGCACCTATTATGCTGGTAGCAGCGGTCATAATCAGGCTAGAGTCGAGCGGGCCCGTGATCTTCAAGCAGGAAAGGGTCGGTGAGAACGGCAAGCTTTTTGAAATATACAAGTTCCGCTCCATGAGACAGGATGCAGAAAAAGGCACAGGACCCGTATGGGCAGGCACTTCCGACGACCGTGTTACGCGGGTGGGACGGTTCATAAGAAAGACTCGCATAGATGAACTGCCGCAGCTTATAAACGTGATCAAGGGCAACATGAGTTTTGTGGGCCCAAGGCCAGAGAGGCCGTACTTTGTAAACAAGCTCAAAGAGGTTATACCGTACTACGAGATGCGCTCCGTTACGAAACCGGGCATCACCGGCTGGGCTCAGATAAAGTATCCGTACGGCGCCTCTGTGCAGGACGCCTTGGAGAAACTCCAGTTCGATATCTACTACATAAAGAACATGTCTCCTCTTCTTGACCTTATGATCATCTTCTGGACTATCAAGGTAGTCTTCTCAGGCTCTGGAGCGCGGTAACCGAACTGCCCGCCGTACCCTGGAATAGCTCCTTGACGTACGCAATCTTCAGTCACGTAAATACTTAAAATCATTAAAATAAAAACCATAAAACCCTCTTTGCAATCCACCTCTTTTTTTGTACTGCTAACGGTACAGTTTTGTACGGTAATGCCGAAATATAAGATATCGATAAAGAGGCGACGGTAACTACTCTTTTTTATTAATAATCAGGGCTTTGCGGCTATAGCAAAATTTATGCTTGCACTGCTGCCGCAGACCCGAAAATAGATCATTACACTATGCTCAACTGGTATCTTATTTATACAAAACAGAGGCAGGAAGATCTGGTGGCCTGCAGGCTGCAAGAGCACGGACTTGAGGTCTTCAACCCCAAACTCACAGAGCGCAAGACAGTCCGGCGCAAAGCGAAAGAGGTTACCTCTGCACTCTTTCCGAACTACCTCTTCGCAAAGTTCGACCCCACAATGTGCCACCGCCTTGTAAAGTATGCTGCGGGAGTGCGCAAGATAGTCGGCTTCGACGATAGCCCGACCCCGGTAGACCAAAGTATCATAGACTCAATTGAGAACAGAATAGAGAGCGGAGAGCTTGAGGCCTCCACTGCCGGCTTTGTGCCCGGCGAAGAGGTCGAGGTTCGCGGAGGCCCGTTCTACGGCCTTGGCGCAGTCTTCTTAGCCGGAGCCTCCGGTATGGAACGGGTCAGCATACTTTTAAAAGAGATAGACGCGCGGGTGGTAATAGACCCCGCGCTGCTTCACAGGATTTAACTCTGCACATAAGTACCGCTAAAGTAATAACCGATTACAGGCTGCAAAACTTCTCATAAAAATAGAAACAGTTATTACGTCTGAGAAGTACAATCAAAAAGACGCACCAACAGGCACAGAAATTAAAGTGCACCTGAATGGCGGCAGCCCGCCTAAAACCGACACAGCTCCGTCCCCTACCCAACACTTGATGGCACTCATACAATGCTAAATGCACTTACAATAGACGTTGAAGACTACTTCATGGTCTCGGCCTTTGCCGATACTGTAAAGTTTGACGACTGGTCGAAGTACGAAAGCAGGGTCGAGGCGAGCACCGAACTTCTTCTCGACAGACTCGACACTCACGAAACCAAGGCGACCTTCTTTACGCTCGGCTGGATAGCCGAGCGGTATCCGGGGCTCGTGAAAAAGATAGCCGCGAGGGGGCATGAGCTTGCGTCTCACGGCTACTCGCACCGGTTGGTCTACGACCTCACCCCTCAGGTCTTCAGAGAGGATACCCGGAAGACCAAGAGAATAATCGAAGATGTTATCGGCGCCGAGGTTGTCGGCTACCGCGCGGCAAGTTACTCAGTAACGAAGCGTTCTTTATGGGCGCTGGATATCTTGGCCGAAGAAGGCTTTATCTACGACTCGTCCATCTTTCCTATACGCCACGACAGATACGGCTACATAGAGTTCGACCGCTTCAGCAAAATAGTAGAGCTTAAAAACTCCCGACAGATATTAGAGCTACCGCTCTCTACCGTACGCCTCTTCGGGCGCAACCTGCCTGTAGCTGGAGGCGGCTACCTGAGGCTCCTGCCGTTAAAGTTTATCAAGTGGGGACTCGGCAATATAAACAGAAAAGAGAAGAGATCGGCCATCATCTACCTCCACCCATGGGAAGTGGACCCTGGCCAGCCACGTATTAACGGGAGCTGGCTCTCGTGTTTCAGGCACAACACAAATCTAAAGAAGACTGAACAGAAACTGGTGGAGCTGATGGAAAACTTCAAGTTTGCGCCGATGAAGATCGTTTATGCCGACCAGATAGAAGAGGTGAAGAGAGGTACATGAGCACGCTGACTTCCTCATATAACTCTGACTCGCGCAGGCGGTTCTGGTTAGCCGCACTTGTTCTCTCTGTCTTCTTTACCTACTCCTTTGCCGGGGTCTTATATACGCTCCTGAGGTCATGGTACTTTAATGCGGCCTACTCGCACGGCTTTCTGGTTCTTATCATAAGCATATATCTTATCTGGAACCGCAAAGAGAAGTTGGCGCTTCTACCTGTCTCCCCTAACCTCTTTGCCGGAGCGCCGCTTCTGCTCTTCTCTCTGATCTCATACCTTATAGGAGACCTGGGCGGAATTCTCGCCTTGCAGGAACTCGCGCTCATCATTGCGTTCACCGCAATCGTCCTTCTGACCCTCGGGACCGATTTTCTAAAGAACCTGCTCTTTCCAATTCTGTATCTGCTCTTCATGCTCACCTCATGGGATCTGCTGACAGAGAGGCTGCATGAACCTTTCCAGCACATCTCCGCCGTTATAGGCACGGAGCTTATGCAGTTTCTCGGCGTACCGGCGTACAGAGAGTCCGTCTTTATAGAGTTGCCGAATATTACCCTTGAGGTGGCAAGGGTCTGCAGCGGAGTCAACTACCTTGTAGCCGTTGCCGCAATAGGAGTCCCGCTTGCCTACATAGCATTGAACAGCTGGAAAAGGCGGGTCATACTCGTTGTTTACGGTCTGATAATGGCTGTTATAGCAAACGGGGTTCGCGTTGCGCTCATCGGTACGCTTGCATACTATAACCTCTCGGGAGACCTTCATGGCCCGCTCCATACTCTCCACGCCATGTTCGTTGCGGTAGCCGGTTACGTCTTTCTCTTTATCGGTGTCTGGTTTCTCTCAGACAGGCACAAAGAGGATGACAGTATCGTGAACGGACAAGTCGAAACCTCTATAGGCACTACTGCCTCAAAGCCGTACGCGAAGGTCCCATATATATTCGCCGTCGTCACTCTCTTTATTTTCGGTTCGATCATAAACTTTAACTCTCCAATGCCGACTCCGCTGGAGAGGCCACTCTCATCGTACTACTCGTATGTGCCCGAATGGTCCATTCTGCACAACAAGGGAGCCGTGGCGCCTATTAAGCTTCCAGGCGTAGATGCTGTGCTTCTTAGAACCTTTCAGAACGAGTCTAAGGTCAAGGTACATCTCTACGCCGGGTATTACGAGTACCAGGTTCAGGGTAAGGAGCTTATAAGCTACAAACTAAACAAACTACATGACGGAGCCTCCAGGGTCCTACTAAAAAGCAACTCCGATGGAAAGAAGTTCGAGGTGAACCGTGCCGTTACCGAGACCCCGGAAGGCAGCAGCACAATCTACTTCTGGTACGAGACGAACGGTACGGTAATAGCCAGCCGGCTCATGTCTAAAGTCTACTCATCGTGGCACTCGTTTGTAGACAAGCATACGGAAGGTGCACTCGTAGTGGTCACTATAGACAGGGCGAGCGGCAACGCTTTAGAGAGAGAAGAGAGCGCTAAGGAATTTATAGAGTCCGTCGCAGGGCGACTGTAGTAATGCATATGGCAGTAAAAACCGACATTAGACATGAGGTAATCAGCACCACCGAGCAGTTTGGCTCCATGCAGGCGGAGTGGAACCGGCTGCTCAAGCTCTCCGACTCCAACCATATCTTCCTCTCCTGGGAATGGCTCTGGAAATGGTGGAACATCTACTCAACCGAGAAAGAGTCCCTCTGCATTATTCTGCTTTACAGGGGTGAAGTGCTGATAGGCATAGCACCGTTCTACAGAGTTACCAAGCAGTGGAAGAACCTCTTCAGCTACAGAAGAGTACTCTTTCTCGGTACCACCGAGCTGAGCCTGATCTCCGAATACCTCGACATAATCTCAAGGCCAGAGGATATCGAGACAGTGGTGCAGGGAGTACTGGAGGCCGTTTTAGACGAAGACCTTTCGGACGACCTGCGGCTTCAGAAATTTGACACGTCGTCAAGGTCCGTTGACAGGCTCAAAGAG
>JADFVP010000231.1 GCA_015222595.1 Pseudomonadota bacterium | reverse complement strand
TTGCCTTTCCTTACCGCCCCGGTCTGCTCAAGGGCTATTAACTTCTCCTGCTCGCTCAATTCCCTTGAGGTCAAAAGAATAGGCTCAAGGCCCGCCTTCTTGACTATACTTCTCAATATCTCGGTTGCCGCTCCGCCGACGTCTATCGCCTTGCTCGGCGTCTGGTTCTCGAAGGCTATGATAGCTACATTATAGATCGGCCCCCGGTAAAGCTCTCCGATATCGGCAAGCTCATCGCCTGTCTCCGTCAGCGTTACGTCATCTTTTACAATACCCTGAACCTTAGGGCCGCAACCAGCGCCAACGAGCAGAAAGACTGCAAAAAAGCATAACAGAACAGGTCTAAAAGATAAACCTTTTATCATTGTATCTCCCTTCAAATATACTTTCATTATACCCGGCAATTGTCCCAGCAGTTCGTAATCGCGAACTGCAGCAAGAACCTGTAGAACAGAACTGTTCCACTAGTCTCTGGCAAGACTCTAGACTACTGCCCGGTGCCATTACCATCTCTATCTTCAACCTCTAAAACTCTGCCCGGTCCGCTCGGCAGCGTTCTTACAATCCTGTTGACCATATCTACAGCCTCTAACCTCAAATGCACGCCGAAGGCGTGAGTAACGAGCTTCTCTCCGAGGTAAAGGGCCGCTGCCCCCTCCGGCTTCTCGGTCGCAATAACTCGCGTCAGGTGCCACTCGGAGATTCCCGGAATTTCGCTAAGCCCCTCAATGGCGGAGAACGGCACGGAGTCGGCCCCCTCGTTCACAACAAAAGGCAACGATACCGCAGCCACGCCCACGGCGGCAAAGAGGCTCTTAACCCCAAGCCCTTCGGTCCAGATGGTCTTTCCCGTAGCGGTCTCAACGAGCCTGAACCCGGCCCTGACCCTCTTTACGTTAACGAGCCCTGTGGTGACGTCCTCGAAGTCGAGGAGGTAACCGTAGAGCAGGCCGTCTACTCTTAAAATTTCTCCAAGCTTTTTCGGCGAGATTAACTCCAGTTGCGACCCCAGAGTAATGCCGGTCTTCTCTAATAGCTCTTTGTCTAAGGTGTCGAGCGGAACTGTTCTATAGTACCCCTGCTCAACACGCTCGGCCATCAGTTCTCTTACCAGCTGGGGCCCTTCTACGTCGTTGGTGACATTATACATCGGAAGGACAGCGACCGTATAGACCGGGTTCGACAGATTGGGCTGCCCGCGCCACTTTACTCTGTGAACCCCGCCACCGCAGCCCCCAAGCCAACCTGCTACAATAACTAAGAGCAGCAGCAAAACTGCTCTTATACCTGTACTACAGTACGGGCGTCTACAGCAAGAGTCCATCCCCACCCTGCTCACTTATCCTGAACCGCTATCAGGTCGATGGTATTTTCAGTCGTTCCCGTAACCTTGTACGAGAGCGAGAGCAAGCGCGATATCTCGGCCGCAACCGAATCGGCAGACAGAGCCGACTGAAGCTCGAAGTACGCAACGCCGTCATCAAAACCCTTTTGGTAGACGGCCTTCACGCCACCGATCCTGCGCTTCAAGAGCCACTTAAGGTCAACGGCCTCGGCATAGTTCGCCACTCCCCGGAGTCTTAAGATAACCGTACCCGGCTCGGCCCACCTGGTGGTAATCTGAGAAATCAACTTCTCTGAGAGTTCGTCCGTAGCCTGCTTGATAGCCAACCCCGGCCCGACGGTCGGCGAGACGTGCTTTAGCATAGCCCGCGAAGTCGAGAGCGCCAGCACCTCAGCCGTATCGGCTCTAACGGCAGTTGCCGTAATCTCGACCATGTAGAGTTCAAGCGGAGAGCCGGGGGTCTTGGGCCCAAGAGTCACTATGGCGCTACCCTTTATAACAAGCTCTGCATTTAGAGCTGCGGCGATTGCGCTCAAGCCGGAGTCTGAAATTGCAAGTCCATACCCGCCGTTGTTACCGGCAGAGACGGACGGAAGAGCGGAATCTATGACGGTAAAACCGGACTCAAGAAATGCCGCCCTGAGCGCAGACTCGGAGTAGGTCTCAACCTGTCCGCCTCTTGCACCACCTGCCCACCAATAGACGGGCGAGTCGGCACCTGCAGGAGTCTCCGAGAGCATAAAGAGAACCCTTGGACGGCCTGCGCGGGCATAGGCCACGCCTGTTCTGTCGAGGTCGTCCATTATCGCACCTGTTTCAACAACGGCGCTCAAAGTTACGGTATAGGTATTCTTGCCCTGTAGCTCGTTCAGTATTTCATAAGTTCTGACAAAACCGTCGCTGCGCGTATAGACCGTCTCCTTCAAGACCCGGTAACTCTCTACCATCGTCTCGGAAGAGACCACTGCGCCTACGGCCTGCTCGACCGCCTTTCTAAGGGCGTCGGCAATAGCCATGTTGCGCGCATCTACCACGCCGGAGTCGGTAACCGTGCCGTAACCGGTAGCCTTTACTACCCTGACTTCACCGGCTTTATCGGCAGCATCAGAGGCTGTAGAGACCAAAGGCGCTACAAATGAGAGCAATATAGAGGTAACAAAAAGGAGAGAGAAGACTGAAAACAGAGACAGAGAGAGACGAGGCAGGGCAGCTATATCAGATACTGAGCGACAGGCTCCCAACCGGCATCTAGCGGCGATTTTTTCCATCACCATACCTCCTCTCAAAGGCAAAGCGCAGAGCGTTGAGTAGAATCCCCCTCAGTCACGCTGGCTTCGTATCAGCAAAACAGACCTGAACAGACAGTAGTTAATAAACAGTAGCTTATAGAGTGAATATAGCACAACAGTACTCCCAAGTCCATGCACGAAAAGTGCGAAATCAGAGCCCCGCACAAGCACAAAAATCAGGCACAAAACTGGAAAGTCTATAGTGGTTATTTACACTAAGCAGTGTAGTACAGTACAGATTACAGGTCGGTTAAGGGGGCATAGAGAGAGGGGGTTGCGGACGGGGTATCTAGGCGATACCAATCTCGCCTATCATAGACTTCAGGGCGTGTCTTACCTGTTCAGGATGCTCGATTCCTGAGGCCTCTACCATAGCGTTGATAGAGACCAGTCTGTCGGTAATATCTGAGCGGAGTTGCCGGTCGGAAATTCTGACACGTTCGAGAACTTCCGCGAGCCTGTTAAGAAGCACCTCTATCTCCTTGAACTCATCTTTGCGCCTTATCTTTATGCGTATAGAGTAGTTGCCGTTCAGGAGTTCGTTCAGCATTGCCTCAAACCTGTAGGCCGGGCCCACGACCCTATGGGAGTAGAAGATGGCATGTATGCCGGCCATAGCCGCGACCAGAAAGACGGCTATCCAGAGCCGGGCGTGTAGATAGAGCGTTATCTCCGAGATGCGAACCTGCTCTTCGAAAGTGGTCGCAGCCTTCGACTCTAAAAAGAGTGGCAAAAACAGCAGACAGCCTATGATGATCGAGTAGATGACAATAAAGAAAAATATGTTGAGTGCAAGCCTCAACTGAAAGGAGGGGCGTATCAGGTACTTTCTTCTGCTTAAAGACCAGAAACTCATGACAGTCTCGCGGTAGTAGGATTATACAGTCGTATTAAGATGAGGCGAAGTCCTTCTTAACACTCTCTAGCAACTCGGTGTTAAACAGCAGCTCTATGGCCGTAAGCCCTAAGGCGCTTGCTCCCTCTATGGTGGCTCTGTGTCCGTCGGGCCCTCCGGCAGCAACGGCAAAATCGCGGGTATGTACGGCAATGCCTTTTCTGAGCGGCACGTTCGGGTGGATAGATGGCACCACCTGCGAGACATTTCCGATATCCGAAGAACCAAGGTTCTTATCGGGTTTATATTCGTCCTCCTTTAGTCCTAACTGCCGAAGAGAATCTTTATAGGCCGCTGCAAAGGCCCTGTTGATCTTCATTGGCGCGTTCGGCTCACCAACTTCAGTAACCTCTAGCGTACAGCCAGTTGCCTCTGCAGCGCCTCTGGCGCACTTAATTACGCGCTCTTTCAGGCTCTCCACCTCATCCATAGCAAAGGCACGGACAAAGAACTCGGCACTCGCGGTCTCGGGTACTATATTCGCAGCCTTGCCACCGTCCGTTACGATTCCGTGAATCCGTACATCGGAAGGCACATGCTGGCGGAGCGCATTTATTGCATTGAAGGTCTGGATAACCGCATTGAGCGCATTTATGCCCTCTTCCGGATAGGCAGAGGCGTGGGCAGCGCGGCCTGAGAAGGTAAAGTGAAGTACAGAGAGACCAAGAAAGTGCTTGGAGACCATTCTTCTTGATGACCCGTGCACCATCATCGCAGCGTCTATTGAACCGAATACTCCGGCAGCTACCATCTCTGTCTTGCCGTGTCCCTCCTCCTCTGCCGGAGTGCCGAGCACCATCAGCGTGCCGTGGCCTCCTCTCTTGAACTCAGCGTCGAGCACCTGAGAGAGAGCGCTCGCGGCCCCGACAGAAGCTGCACCCACTATATTGTGGCCGCAGGCGTGCCCAAGTTCGGGAAGCGAATCCATCTCGGCCAGAAGAGCAATTACTGGCGCACCGGAGCCGAGAGTCGCCCTGAAGGCAGTCTCCATTCCGGCTATTGCTGTCTCGACTTGAAAGCCGTGCTCACGGAGAAAGTCCTGCATAGCCCCCGAAGTTTTAAACTCTTTGAAGGCCGGTTCGGGATTGTCGAAGATAAAGGCACTAAGTGCCGTCACCTTCTCTTTAAGACTGTCTATTGCGCATAAAAAACCGCTCTTGAGCCCAGCTCTCTCGTCAACATTCATATAAAGAACTCCCAGTCATCTAAAGAACTCCTTAATGTAAAGATGGGCCGCGCCTTTCAGGCGCGGCCCATCTTTAAACTACCGAACGGTTCCGAAAAAATCTCCGCAACCGATTATTACCATAACGCTCACTTGCCGCCGCTAATGAATCCGAGCTGATCGAGTTTCAGTATGATCTGCTCAGAAGCCTCATCCGGCGTACAATCTGCGGTGTCTATGTAAATCTCCGGATTCTCAGGAGCCTCGTAAGGATCCGAGATACCGGTGAACTCCTTGATCTTTCCGGCCCGCGCCATGGCGTAGAGCCCCTTGCGGTCGCGAGACTCGCAAACTTCAAGTGACGTTGCGATGTGAACCTCCAAGAAACCGCCGGTCGGCTCTATTGAAGCCCTAACCTTGGCACGTGTTGCAGAGTACGGCGCTATAGGTGCGCAGATCGCAATTCCGCCGTTCTTGGTTATTTCTGAAGCGACAAAACCGATGCGCAGAATATTAAGATCTCTGTGCTCCTTGGAAAAACCGAGTTCGCTAGAGAGGTTCTTCCTGACGATGTCACCATCGAGAAGTGTTACCGCCCTGCCGCCAATCTCCATCAGCTTTGCCATCAGAGCGTTAGCGATAGTAGACTTGCCGGAACCTGAAAGGCCGGTAAAGAAGAGCGTGAAGCCCTGCTCGTTGCGCGGCGGATAGGTTCTTCTAAGCTCCTCGACTACATTGGTGTAACTGAACCAGTCAGGAATATCGAGCCCCTCGGCCAGACGCCTGCGAACCTCAGTGCCGGAGATGTTCATGACCGTAAGGCCTTCTTCTACCTCTTCTACCGGCATGTACTCGGCCTTCTCCTTAACGTAGACCATCATCTGGAACGGAACCATCTTGATACCGAGCTCGTCGGTCAGCTTCTCCATAAGCTCCTGCGCATCATACGGGCCGTAAAAGTCGTTGCCTTTGGAGTCCTTGCCCGGATCCGCATGGTTTCTTCCTATAATAAAGTGCGTGCAGCCGTAGTTCTTTCTGATTATCGCATGCCAGATCGCCTCACGCGGTCCGCCCATACGCATAGCGAGAGGCAGAAGGCTCAAGTCGGTGGAGTGCTCCGGGTACTGCTTTATCAGGTGCTGATAACAGCGGATACGGGAGTAGTGGTCCACATCTCCAGGCTTGGTCATGCCGACAACCGGCTGGATAAGGAGGTTTGCCTCTACCTGGCGCGCAGCGCGGAAGGTGATCTCCTGGTGCGCCCTGTGCATAGGGTTACGGGTCTGGAAGGCTACTATCTTTCTCCATCCGAGTTTCTGGAACTTGGCCCTCAGCTCGCTAGGGGTGTTGCGAAGCTCGCGGAAGTCGTAGTGGCGCGGAAGCTCAAGGCCCTGCAACTTACCGCCAAGATAGACGTTGTTGGCGTGGTCCATAAGGAAACTGACGCCCGGGTGCACAGTATCTTCGGAACCGAAAACCTTTTGCGCCTCGTTCTTCTTGTCGGGGGTCCACTTGTCGGAAATCGTCAATACGGCAAGAATAACCCCTTCAGGGTCTCTTAGCGCGATCTCTGCGCCTTCAGCCACCTTCTCGGCGAACTCTTCGGTAACGTCGAGAGTGATCGGCATAGTCCAGATCGTGTTGTCGGCCAGACGCATGTTGTCAAGTACGCCGTCGTAGTCTGCGCGGCCCATAAAACCTTCGAGCGGGGAGAACGCACCGCTAAGGAGCATCTCTATATCCCAGAGCTGGCGCTCGGTAAGGTCCCAACTCTCAAACGCGACTGCTTTGTCTTTAAGGGCAGCCGAGTCGTCCTTGGACAGTATCAGTTCTTTTAATTCTCCTCCGTGTGGCTCATTCAGTGATGACACTTTACGAATCCTCCATGCTTACAGTATTATTGTGCGATTTGCGAATAGTGAAAACAAAAAAATTATATCTCTAAAATTCTCTCTTCTTCTCCGAAAATTCTCCTCTAATCGAGGCACTCTTCCCACGGATACTTTTGAGCGCCTGCGACCATGAACTGGGGGTTGTGCAGATCCTCTTTATTGTATTTGAGAGGCACGCCCTGAAGGTCCGTAACCGTACCCCCTGCTGCCTTAACAACGGCGTCGGCTGCTCCTGTGTCCCACTCCATAGTAGGGCCGAGACGCGGATAGAGGTGTGCTGAACCTTCGGCCACCAGACAGAGCTTCAGCGAGCTTCCCATGCTGACAAGCTCTACCGCTTCGTCCGCACCACCTTCTTCGGTACTTGCAGCTCTGCTTTCGACTTTAGCCAGAAAGGCTTCGAGCTTCTCTCCCTTGTGCGAGCGCGAAGTGGCAATTTTAACGCCCTCGCCCTCTTCATAAGGAGCAACGCATATTTCTTGCGCGTAGACAGAGTCCGAACCGTTGTCTCCGTCGGGAGACAGAACCATCTTATAGGCGACACCATCTGCCGCAAGATACGTAACGCCGGTAACCGGCGCGTAGACCACGCCCAATGTCGGAACGCCGTTCTCTATAAGGGCGATATTTACGGTGAACTCGCCGTTGCGTTTGATAAACTCCCTCGTGCCGTCGAGCGGATCGACGAGCCAAAACTTTGTCCAACTCTTGCGCTCTTCGTAAGGGGCTGCTGCCGACTCTTCTGAGAGTATCGGCACGTCGGGCGTCAACCGTTTAAGCCCTTCGGCAATAATGGCGTCGGCCGCGCTGTCGGCGAGCGTTAGCGGAGAGCCGCCCTCCTTTACCGTAGTGCCAAAGTCCCCCGACTCATATATATCGAGTATAGCTATCCCTGCGCTCTGAGACAGAGCGACTATATCGTCTATGAGTGCGATAACGGACCTCCCGAGTAAATAACAGTTTCACAGAAGGCCATCAGTGGAGTCCGCACTCGGTCTTCTTGTGCCCGCTCCACCTGCCTGCCCTGTCATCGTCCTCTCCGTCCACAACCGGATGGGTGCACGGCACGCAACCGATAGACGGGTAACCGTTATCGAGAAGCATATTGTACGGCAGGTCGTGCTCTACGATATAGTCCCAGACCTGCTTTTTCGTCCATGTGGCAAGCGGGCTGATCTTTACCAGACCGAACTTAACATCCCAGCTGATTATCGGAATACCCGCGCGCGTCGGCCCCTGGTCTCTGCGTATGCCGGTCATCCAGAGTTTCAGTGCAGAGAGAACCTTTCTTAACGGTTCGACCTTCCGAATGGTGCAGCACTTATCCGGGTCGATCTCCCATAGCTTCGGCCCGCCGATCTTCTCCATATCATCTAAGCTCACCTCAGGAACGTGCCGCTCTACCGTTATATCATAAAGCTCCTCTATCTTGCTCTTCAGATCAAGGGTCTCTTTAAAGTGGAAACCGGTATCTATGTAGAAAATCCTCGCGTCCGGCTTCTCTTTAAGGAGCATATCGAGCAGAGCAAGCTCTTTGAAGCTGCATGCGAGCGCAAAATCTTCCACTGCAAAGTTCTCTATAACCCAGCGTATGACCTCCTCGGGGGTCTTGCTCTCAAGCTCGGCATTCACTGCTGCAAGCTCTTCGGGTGTCCAGACCTTTTCGTTATCTTGTGTCATTTCTTTATCTTTTACCATTTCCATCATCCTTATCTTCTAAACTCCTCTTTTATGCGGGTTGTAGCCGCATAAAAGAGGAGACTCACTTCAATTAAAGCAGACTGCGTTATACCAACCGGTTAGCAGCCACTCGCCAGTTACCTTTCCGGCCAATTACTTTTCTGGCCAGTTACTTTTCCGGAAAGATAACTACAGTGCACCCTGCCCTCTTCTTTATCTCCCCGGCCATATCCTTTGAGAAGTACTTTAGAAAAGAGCGTTCATGCCTGCTGACCAGCACCGCTTCTGTTACCTCGTACCGTCCGATAACGTCGAGCACCAGAGGAACAAAGCTGCCTTCTTCCATAATCGGCTCGTACTCTACCCCGGCCTCCATTGCGCCTACCTGAACCGCGCCAAGCTCTTCATAACCGCGCTGGCGGTACTCCCGCATCAACGACTCTGAGAGTTCGCTCGAAGGCTTGTCTCCAATAAAACCGATATCGGTAAAATTATCGAACGCCTCGGAAGCGAGTTCATCGTCAACCGGGTAGAGCGCTACAAGCGTTGCGCCAATTTCTGTCGCCTCTTTAACGGCATACTCTATAGCGGGCTCCGGCGTACCCGAAGTCGCGAGCACAAGAAGAACCTTCTTCTTATCCTTGCTATTCGACTTCATCGTCCAAGCCCTCCAAGTCCTATGAGCGGCCAGTAAAAGGCAGCCACAAGGTTAAAGACAATCCACGCGGTCACGAACATAATAAAACCGCCCTTGACCATATCCTTAACGGTTACGTAACCGGAAGAGACCGCAATGGCGTTTGCCGGAGTACTCATCGGCAGCATAAAGGCGAGTCCGGCGGGTACGGCAATGGCGTATGTCAACAGAGCCGGATCGAGTCCGAGATTGTCGGACATACCTATACTCACCGGCACTAAAACTGCTATAACCGCAGCATTGCTCATCGACTCCGTAAGCGCGATCGCGAGAAAACTGAAGACCGCGAATACTGCCCACGGAGTTGTCGCCCAATCACTGATCGCGCTCTCGACTATCCAGCGCGCGGCCCCGCTCTTGTCTAGCGCGCTACCGAGAATAATCGCGCCGCCGTACATCAATATTATACCCCAATTGACATACTCTTCGATATTTTTCCATCTAACAAGTCTGAAGACAAAGAGCACAGCAACCGCAATAAGCGAAACGGTTGAAAGCCCTATGGTGTGCCCGAGCGTGCTCCACGCGACAATCGTCAAAAGCATTACAGTACCAACCGCGTACTCGGAGTACCGGAGCTTGCCTAAGCCCTTGGCCCGTTTCTCGATAACCCCCATTGCCTTCGCAACGTCGGGAATGTCGACCGGGAAGATCCGCGTAAGGACCAGGTAACCGACGATAAGAAGAACCACTACGAGCGGAAAGACCGCCACGGTGTACTCTATAAAGCCGATAGTGGAGTCCGTAGTCTCCTCAAGTATTCCGAGCGCAAGAGGTACGCGCGCGCCACCGAGAAAGGTCGCCACACCCCCTATTACAGAGCCCCACGCAAGCGCAAAGAAGAGAAGCTTGCCGTAGTTGGAGCGTCCGGGCCTGAGTCCGAGCGCCTTGGAAATATCGAGCGCGATCGGCAGCAGCATAGCCGCTACGGCGTGTTCTGACATAAAGAACGAGAGCACGGCAGCGAGCAGAAATATAGAGACCAACAGCCTTCGGGGCGAGTGGCCGTACCGCCTCATCATAACGAGCGCAATACGGTTGGAGAGCCCGGAGTGCATTACCGCGCCAGCGAGTATAAAGGCGCCGAGAATAAAGAAGACCGCTTCGTTGCCAAAGAGCGCATAGGTCTCGCTTTTGGGCACAATGCCGAGTAGCGGCACGAGAACGATAGCCAAGAGGCTCGTTATGGCGACCGGCACCATGTTCGAGACCCATAGAACGAGGCAGAGCAGAAAGATCCCTATTGCGCGCTGCCCCGAAGGTGTAAGCCCCTCGGCCGGCTCCATAGTTGTAACGGCCCAGAAGCCGATAGCGACTAGAATAAAAAAGAGCGGCCTGAGCGCCTTGATCGCAAGAAGAACCCATATAGACCTAGTGTCAATTTCAACCTTCATGGTCCTTTACGATTCCCCTGTTCAGGAGGCAAGAGTCAACTCTATACTCTGTACCAATTGTTCAGACTAAAGAGTCCAAACTAAAAAAAGAAGCCCTATACTTTAAACGTATCTCACTACGTAGCAGGGGCAGAGTTCGAAGAGCTATGCCTCCGTATTCTTGACCCTCAGCTTTCGTCTTATTGTAGACAGGCCCCATGCGGCCTTGAGGCCGAAGCGGGAGCTATAAAAATTCTTCAGCGGGGTCAACTCTCCTGCGGCCCCCTCCATTAGCATAGATGCCTCGGCAGGGGTGGTAACCATACTAATGTCCCTGACCCACTTAAAGTTCACGCCGCTCTTCTTCACCGTGGTGTAGAGGTGCTTGAAGACGGGTATTATTATCTCTGTCGTTAGCGGCTCTATTCTAAGAGCGCGCCCCGGACGCGGTCTGTATATCGGTAGAATGGGTACAACCCCCATCTTCGTCAAACAGTCTATGCCGATTCTGGTAGATCCGGGCGGTTCGAGCCCGACTATCAGGTGCGAAGCCACTGTGCCGTTCGGGAAGATCCCTACAGCGTACTTAAGGGCATCCAGGTACCGTTGTCGACCGACCAACTCTGCGCGCCCCGGACAGATAACCTCAAAAAGCTCGGGGTCGTATATCCCCATGTTATAGAGAATAGAGTCGGCGCCTAACGCATACGTCCTGTCTATCCACCTGTTCTTCTTCGGCGGCAGCGCCTCTACGGCCACCAGACAGCTATGATGCTTCTTTATCGCTCGAATGTACGGCTCCAGAAACTCTATTCCGCCGTCATCTCCATCGGTAAAGCCGACCGAGAGGTATATTATCTTGGAAAGGCCCTCTTTCAATACAGCGCCTACGGCCTCCAGCACCTCTTCGACCGTAAAGTCTCTCTTCGGCTCGCCAGTTCCATCCGGGATAATAGTGCAGTACCTGCACGCGGAGTCCGTATCGAAGAAGTCGCACTTCGGGGACGGAGTTATCACGGTATAGCTTCCGTGCACCACTGCTATGTCTCCGAAAGGTACTCCTGTAGTGGTCTTGCGGCTGTAGAACTCCGGCACTGGCAGTATCTCGGCAGCGGCCTCTTCGGTACCGTCGGTTATGTAGTGGCACTCTCCACGCCTGCGCAGTTCATAAGGAGAGTGCTCGGTAAACTCTTCCCTGCACGGAATGTTCACAAGCGTCTCTTCGGGCAAAAGCATGTCTATACCCGTAGTGCCGCAAGCCCAGGCCTTTGCCAAAGGATCGACAACCCTTACACCTCTGAGCATAAGATCTATCTTCAACGCCCATGGGTTATCGAAGTATCCGGTGGTAGACATCGGGTCCTGTATGTTGTTCTTAGTAGTAGTGGGAAAACGCTGAACGGCTAAAGAGTAGAGACCGCAAAAAGGATTACGCTGGGCCGGTCGTACTGAAGCTCCTCGGCCCCGGTGCTGCCAAGCCTCCTTCCGCACTACAGAGGCCCTCTTTAACTACTCCGGCGCCCCGATACTGAGTAGTGCACCGCTTGTTTGCCTCAGGTCCTAAATTCGCAGACCTTTTCTTCGTAAGCCTTCAGTTCCTTTATGGTGGCATTCGGTCCACAGAGCGCGCACTCTGGATCTTTTCTTACCTTGACCTTTCTAAAGCTCATTCCGAGTGCGTCGAAGATCATCAGCTTTCCTGCAAGTCCGTCTCCAATACCGAGCAGCTCTTTAACCGTCTCAACCGCCTGAAGCACGCCTATTACTCCGGCTAGCGCTCCGAGAACACCGGCCTCCTGACAGCTAGGGACAAGGCCCTTCGGAGGCGGCTCCGGGTAGAGACACCTGTAGCACGGGTACTCATCGTGCCCCTTGAAGACCGAGATCTGACCGTCGAACCGGAACATAGAGCCGGAGACAAGCGGCTTGGACTCGAAGTAGGCTGCGTCGTTCATCAAAAAGCGGGTCGGAAAGTTATCCGAACCGTCGAGAACAACGTCGTACTCCCTTAAGACCTCGCGGATATTATCTTCGGTCAGGCGCGCATTGACCGTCTCTACCTTAACGTCCGGGTTGAGCGACTCAATGGCCGCCTTTGCGCTCAAAACCTTCGCCATGCCGATAGTCTCTGTCTTATGAATAACCTGCCTCTGCAGGTTCGAAAGGTCTACCACATCGGCATCGGCTATGCCTATAGTACCTACCCCGGCTGCGGCAAGGTAGAGTAGCGCCGGGGAGCCGAGCCCGCCGGCGCCAAGTACAAAGACCTTGCTCTTCAAAAGTTTCGCCTGCCCTACGCCGCCGACTTCCGGCAGTATTATATGGCGCGAATACCGTTCTATCTGCTCTTCAGTAAAATCCATCTTTTATAAATCTCCCTGTACGCCTGCTGCCCCAAAAGGTTACAGGCCAAAATGCTTGTTCTAAGATGCCGACCCTGATTAATACTGAATAATGGCCCGGGTCAGTCTATCTGTTCTATCTTCTCTTCCGAGAAGGGCGCTTTCTCGTCATTAAATATCCAGCTCCTTGCAGAGACCTCGGTGCCGCCCTTCACAGAGACAATCACATACGAGTAGTCGAGCTGTCCGCTTTTGCGATCCTCCTCGCTCGGGCGGTCCGGATGGTCGGGGTGAGAGTGGTAGAAACCTATGATCTCGCACCCTTGCGACCTGGAGACCTTGTCTATCAGATTAAACTCGTGAGGATCTATAACGTACCTGTCGTGCGCCCTTTCGGTGTTGGTGTTCTTCATCCGCTCTACGCTAAGCACCTTGCGCCCGCCCATAACGTGACCGACCAGCGCCCCGCAGCACTCTTCGGGATAAGAATCTTTTGCATGCTCTATTATCTGCTGGTAAGCAGACTTTACAATCTTTATCTTGCCCTTCCTGCTGAGTATTCCCATCTCTGTTCAACCTCTAAGTCGTTACATTTAAATTGTGTAAATAAAGTAGTGTCGGGGTAGCGCTGTACGTAAGAGTTACTAAAGAGTCAGTCCCATAACCGTGTTGAGAGGTACTTATCGCCACCGTCTGGGAAGATAACCACAACAACGCCCTTGGTCAGCTCTTTGGCCACCTTGAGAGCCGCCCACATTGCGGCTCCCGAACTCTGACCGACTAGGAGCCCCTCTTCTCTGGAGAGCTTCCTTGCCATCTCGTACGATTCTTCGGTCGGGACCGGAACTTTGCGGTCGAGCTTCTCTTCGTGGTAGATACCCGGCACAATAGAGGACTCCATGTGCTTCAGTCCTTCGAGCCCGTGGAACGGGTCATCTGGTTCGACAGCGATTACCTGTATATCCTTACTGTACTCCTTGAGCCTGCGCCCCGTGCCCATTATAGTTCCGCCGGTGCCGATGGTTGCTACAAAGTGAGTGACCTTACCACCTGTCTGCTCGTAGACCTCTACGGCGGTAGAGTTGTAGTGGGCCTCTGAATTAAAAGGGTTGTTGTACTGGTCGAGCTTGCAGTACTTCTCCGGGTGCTCGACATAGAGCTTCCATGCGTGTCTGATAGCACCGTCGGAGCCTTCTAGCGGATCGGAAAAGATGACCTTCGCCCCAAAAGCCTTCAGTATCTTCTTGCGCTCTTCACTGACGTTGGCCGGTACGACAAGCTCTGCCCTGTACCCCTTAACCGAACAGATCCAGGCATAAGCGATTCCAGTATTGCCCGAGGTAGAGTCGAGCACTATCTTGTCGTGCGTAAGCCTGCCGCTGCGCTCGGCGTCCTCTATCATACTGAGCGCGGCTCTATCCTTTACGGAGCCGCCGGGGTTGAACCCCTCCAGCTTCGCATAGATCTCAACGCCTTCAGGCAACTCGGCGGTTACGCGATTAATTCGCACAAGCGGCGTATTGCCGACAAGGTCGAGCACAGACGACTTCGCCGGGGGAATGCACCCTACGGAGCAGTCTTCTACGCTAAATAACTTCTGACCTTTCATAAAAAAGTATTCCTCTTAAAGTGCCCTATGGACTAAATCGGACCGTTCTATCTGGAATTATCACGGCCTAAAAATCTCCCTGCTCACACCTGACTTCACCCCTGTACAACGGCAAACAATAGCAATTCTACATACCTTACTATTATTATCAGGTTTACTCTATTTTTTATAATAACCGAGTAACTTTGTCAAGATATTTATAACCTTATAAAACAAAGGTTTTTCATGAAATCAGGCCCTTTTTTAGCCCCGAAAACTCTCTAGTCAGTACCCTGTCATCTTGCTCTGAAGGTCAGAAAGAGAGGCCCGGATGCTACAGCATGGAGAAGTAATCGATATGAATGGGTGAACGGGTAAAGGGCAAAAAAGAACCCCCGTCAAATGGAGATGGCGGAGGCTCTACGGTTAAACTAGACTGGCAAGATAGATCTGGCAGAGCGGATATGCAGAACTGACCTGCTGCAAAGAGCGTCTATGGCCCTGCTTGCCGAAGTTCTTTACCCCTCTTGAAAACCCTACCTGCTACTCGATAATGTCAAGCTCGATAGGCTCGACCTTCACACCCTTCTCAGAGAAGAACTGAACGGCCTTCTTTATCTCGCTCTCTTCACCGTCGAGTTCCAGCGCAACGATACCGATCTGGTCTGAGATAGAGGCCTGACGGATATTGGTCACCACATCGAACTGCTTGTTGCACAGATAGAGTAACGGCTCAGGGATCTGCTCCTGCGAATATGTGAGATAGACACGCTTTTTCAACAGATGCCTCCGGCAATCGCGGGTATGATGGACAGTTCGTCGTTATCGCTGAGCGTTGTTTCGAGATTCTCTTTAAAGCGAATATCTTCGTCATTGAGGTAGAGGTTGACAAAACGCCTCAACTCTCCGCTCTCTTCGCAGATACGCTCCTTGATACCGGGATAGTTCTTCTCCAGGTCTTCTATTACCTCGGAGATGTTGGCTCCTTCAGCCACTACTTCATCACTGCCATTGGTGATCTTACGCAACGGTGTCGGAATTCTAACTTTAACAGCCATTCTATCCCCCGATTTGATGATACATCAATATTATTGGAATAAAGAGTTACGCTTCCTTTAGCCGAAAGCTACTTAGACCTCTCTACCTTAAGCCTGAAATGGTCGCCCTCATTCTTTACCTCTACAACTTTATGCCCCTCGTCCTTCAAGGACTTGGGCACATTCTGCATCGGCTCGCCGGAGTCGAGTATAAGTTCCAAAACCTGCCCCTCTGCCATAGATTCGAGCTTCAGTTTGGTCTTTACAAAATTTATCGGACAGAGCACGCCACGCAGGTCAAGCTCGTCATCGGCAGTAATATCACTCATTAAAGAACCTCCTTTTACGTATTGGCTGTTTCGTATTGTGCGACATCAAGCGGCCCGCAGCCGCATTGGCCCTCGGCATCGCATCGGGTCTTTCGACTACTCTGCCGCTGTCTCTGCCTTGCGAACCGCCTCTAGCGAATCGTCAAGAAGGTCACCCATAAAGTCGGTGTAGTTCTTAACGCCGAGCCTCTCAAGCGCCGTTCCTATGCGCTCGTGCCTTTTGCCGTTAGCGTTATACCACTCGATGGTCTTCTCTATTACGTCGGGTATCCGCTCTTCCGGCAAGAAGGTCGTAACCTCTAAAGCCTCCATCGGATGACGTCCGTGCTTGCCGCCTACACGTACGGTCTGACCGTAACGCAGAGGCACCCACGCCTCGGTCGGGCACGCCCTTATACAGTCGCCGCAGAAGATGCACTTGTCGCGGTCGAATATCGGTTTGCCTGTGTCGGGATCGGCAACTATTGCGCCCTCTTTGCAGGCCTGCTCGCAGATAGTGCAGCCCGTGCAGGCCGGCTCTACCCACTCCGGGTCTACAACGCCCTGAAAGCCGAGATCCATCTCCTTGGTTCTCGAGCAATCTATCGGGCAGCCAGAGAAGCAGGTCTTGAACTTGTGCGGAGTTGGCGTGCCAAAGAACTTATCGTCTACCATCTTGGCAAGTCCCTGAGTGTCGCTAAGGCCGTTGGGGTTGTACTCGCAGCCTCCGCACGCTGTAGGCACCCTGACGCGAGGCCCGCAAGAGGCAACCTTCTGTCCTATTGCCTCAAGGTCGGCAACTATGGCGCTGAAATCGTTATAATCTACATAGAGAATCTCCAGTGACTGCCTGTAGCTGAGGTGAATAACTCCCTCTTTGCTGTACTTCTTGGCGATCTTGGATATCTCGACAAGTTTATCGGTCGTAATCCTGCCGCCCGGACACCTGAGCCTTACGGTAAAAAGATCCTTCTGCTTCTGCTTAATAAAACCGCCGGACTTGAGATCATTAAAATCGACCTTGCCCTCCATGCCCTCTACGCTGACCTCAACCTTATTGGTCTTGTCCTCGATGTAATGGTCGGTCATATCTAGACTCCTTTTTCATTATCTTGCAATCATGATTGCAAGGTAGCCATTATACTCGGTCGTGCCGCTTTATAATCTATAGTGTTGAGACAACTGCCTGTGCATACTGTACAGTAACACCGCTCCGGAGTCCCTACCGACCCGAAGGTGGTTAAAGTTACCGAAGTGCAATCTTACTATTGTACCAGAACAGTTGGTCCAACAAAACAAAAAAAGCGGAACTACTTTTATTGCAGAGCAGTATCAGGCCTTTACAGGCTCGCCACTCTTACTCTCACTCTTAACCAGAGAGTCGAACTCCGTGAGTTTCGCGTTAATTACCACCGGTTCCACAAGATGCCCTTTTAGCGCCTCCTGAGTCTTGAGGCCGTTTCCGGTAATAGAGATTACGATGGACTCGTCTCTCGGAATACGCCCCTGCTCAATGAGCTTCTTGGTAACTCCGAGCGTAACCCCGCCCGCGGTCTCCGCGAAAATCCCTTCAGTCTCGGCCAGAAGCTTCATCGACTCGACTATCTCGGCGTCCGTTACCTTCTCGCCCCAGCCGTTACTCTCCTTTATCGCCTTGCATGAGTAGAAGCCGTCGGCCGGATTTCCTATGGCGAGCGACTTGGCTATGGTGTCGGGCTTAACAGGCCTTATCAGGTCGGTACTGTCGAGCACGGAATTGACTATCGGCGAGCAGCCTGCGGCCTGAGCGCCGTAGATACTCGCGTGAACGTCACCTTCTACTATACCGAGCTTGTTGAGCTCATTAAAGGCCTTCCATATCTTAGTTATCAGAGACCCGCCAGCCATCGGCACTATCACATGCTTCGGGAACTTCCATCCGAGCTGCTCGGCTATCTCGTAACCAAAGGTCTTGGAACCCTCGGCATAATAAGGCCTGAGGTTGATGTTGACAAAACCCCAACCGTACTTGCCAGCTATCTCAGAGCAGAGGCGGTTCACTTCGTCATACGTTCCTCTTATACTGACCACCTTTGCGCCGTATACGAGCGTACCGGTTATCTTGGTCTGCTCGAGGTCATGCGGAATAAAGACATGGCTCGGCATACCGCAGGCCGCCGAGTTTGCCGCAACCGAGTTCGCAAGATTTCCGGTAGAGGCGCAGGCGATGGTATCGAAACCCATCTCGCGCGCCCTTGAAATAGCAACGGAGACGACCCTGTCCTTAAAGGAGAGCGTCGGGAAGTTCACCGCGTCGTTCTTTATATATAGTTCGCTGACTCCAAGGGCCTTTTCCAAGTTCGTTGCCCTTATAAGCGGCGTAAAGCCGGACTGGAGCCCCACGCTCGGCTCTCCGTCAATGGGGAGAAGCTCGCGGTAGCGCCACATGTTCGGCTGTCTCGACTCTATCACCTCGCGGCTCAAGACCTTTTTTATCTTATCGTAATCGTAATCGACCTCAAGCGGGCCGAAACAGAGTTCGCATACATGGAGCGCCTCTTCCGGATAGACCTTGGAGCACTCTCTGCACTTAAGGCCCTTCATATAACTCATCTTCACTCTCCTGTTATAAAAGCATTATCCTGCTTGAAAGACATAATTGGGTACAACTGTTTCACCATAAAAAAACCCCCTCTTTTTTTGAAGCTTAAGAAGGGGTAGCAAAAAAAGCTTCTTATCTTCCAGGGCCGAAAACTCCCTGCTGGATTTAGCACCTGCCGCACTTAAAAAAGTACCGGTTGCTGTGGTTTCAACGGGCCAGTCCCTCAACCACTCGGGATAAGAATTATCCAATATTCGATTGTAGGAATAAATATAGTACAAGTTTCGGGCTATGTCAAGGTTTTCCCTGCCATTTCTTCGTACCTAGTCCTCTCCATCCCCCCCTGCAGCCTCATCAGCGGCAACGGGTTCGGGGTAGCTTATACGCCCAAGGATCCGCTCAGCGGTACCTGCAAGCAGGCCGACGGTAACCGTGTGGCTGCCTTCGGGAACCTCTATCTTAATCCTGTCTCGGTCCCCGACAACGGCACCTGAAAGTATCGCCTCAGGCACGGGGGTCGATTTAAAACTCTTCCATGTATACGGGGCGTCGTCAACACCTACCTCTACCACATACCTACCCGGGTCGACCGTTCCCTCGTCCATCAAAAGCCTGACATCAATTCTCACGGTCGTCGGCCCGTCTATGCTGACACGTAGCGAATCTCCCTTCCCGGCTACCCACCACTTCTGCTGTCCGGTAGGTAGTTGCAGTATCGCCTTCTCGGCGCCTATCGGCGTCTCTTTCGTCCAAGTGATCTTTTCGACTTCGGTAGCAGAGTGTCTACCTAGAAAGAGACCGACTCCGAGTATGATCGCCGCGATGATCGTAACAAGAACGTACTTGGTCGTCTTCCAGTGAATGCTCCTCTTCCAGTGGTCCTTGGCGATCGCCGGATAGACCACCTTCTGGGCACGTTCGTAGTCGTTAGGAAAATCTATCTCAGTCCACGGCATGCCGGCCACGTTCAGGGCCTTTATCTCGACCTCGGTACAGGCCGACCTTACTCCCTCAATAACCCAGCTGTTTACCGCACCGCTCTCTATGAGGGCGTTGGCTCTGGAGAAAAGGGCGTGCGTGCCCTGGGCGTCGAAACACAGAAGCCCCAGGCTTTCACCTCGCGAAAGCTCGGGAGCCAGGTCTTTTCCGAGGTCAATGACCTTGCCCTCGCTTACCGCTACCTTCGTCTGCTCCTTGCCCTTGGAAGAGGTCGAGTCGAAAGCGAGACCGTTTCCGCCCTTTGAGAGCAAGCGGTCGAGAATTTCGGGATGAAAAAGGAGGTCGCAGTTGAGGAGCACGAACGGGCCCTTGACCCAGTCGCGCGCCATCCAGAGCGAGTACAGGCTGTTGGTCTCTGCGTACTTGGTATTCTCAATAAACTCGACCCTGTTGCCGAGCGTCTTTCTCACGTCATCGGCCTTATGCCCGACAACAACAAGTATCTTGCCTACCCCGGCGTCGTGCAAAGCCTCAAGCTGGTGCTCGACCAGCGGACGTCCGCCTATAGGCAACAGACACTTGGGAGCGCCGCCCGAAACGCGCTCCAGCCTGCTGCCGTACCCTGCTGCAAGTATTACCGCTTGCATATAAAGAACCTCCCTAATACATAAAAGAAACGAGTATGATTTTTTTTGACCTTACTATGCCTTCAGGCCCCTGAACTTTAGCGAGTACTCTCCGGGGGTTCCCTCAAAACGAAGTTTACCGTTGCGAAGCGTTACCACTCTATCGAAGCGCTGCATGGCAATAGGGCCGGCAAGCCCGACAACGAGCGCGCGGCCCTTGGCGCACCTCAGTATCTCTTCGATACTCAGCTTTGCCTTCTTTCCGCGCAGCCCCTGAACAGGGTTGTCGAGGATCCAGAGCGAAGAAGTGTCGTTCAGAAGAATTCCCGCAAGGCGAAGAATACGCGCTTCGTTGCGCGAAATGTTGCTCGACCCGACCTTTGTCTTTAGCCCCTTACTGAAGCTCTTAACCAGCTTCAACGCCTCTATGTGCTCCAGCGTCTCTTCCTGCTCAGGGCTCAACTCCTGTACCGCATCGAAGCCGAGTATCTTCCAGAGAGGAGTCGGGGGGAAGATTATGTCCTGGGCCAAGTAGGCAACTCTTGAACAGAGCGTCCCGCTCTTTCCCGTCATGTCCTCTTCATCCCAGAAAATACTTCCTTTATCAGCAACATCGACTCCGGCCATAAGCTGAAGCAGACTAGACTTTCCGGCTCCTATATTTCCTATAACGGCTACGTGGCTCTCCGGCAGTATCGTTAGATCCGTACGCCTCAGTCTAGGCCTCGCCCCGCGCCCGCGAGCGCTATCGAGCTTAACGCGCTCTAGCCGTAGTCCTGTTTTGAGTTTGACGTCCGTGTCGGCACCGGACTCTTTACTCCGAGCCGCACCCTCGCCAACAGTCTTGTCCTGCGGACGAAGGTAGACACCTATCCTGTCGGCGCATGCGAGCACCTTGCCTGTTCTGGCGGTCTGCCGTCCGACCTGCACCATACGGCGGTGTACGGTAAGGGCATAGGCAATAAAGATAAAGAGATCTCCGGGAGCGATAAAGCCATCGGCCACACCTACGGAGCCGACCCACAGAGCGAGGCCCACGGCCAGAGCCAGAACCAGGTGAACGTAGAGCGAAGAGCGCGCAATCAGCTTGGTGGTACGAACCTCTTTGCGCGAACTCGACCAGTTTATCTCGTCGAGCTGGTTGTCAAGGTCTCCGGACTCTATGCCCTCTTGCAAGACAGAGGCGTAGTTGCCCTCTTTCTTCCTCTGTTTGGATACATTTACGGCAACAGGCTTCGAGGTATAGAGGCCGATAAAGATAGCGATGATGCCAGCTACCAGAAAGATAAGACCAAGAGAGATAGAGATGTAGAGCATGACGGCGCAGACTAGCAAAAAGAGCAGCCCGTTCTGAAGGCCATGCACTATTATGCCAGCGAGTCCCGCCTTTATACGGGCCGAATCTCCTATTATCCTCGCAATAAAGTCCCCGGAGGCGGTTCGCTCATTCGGCGACAGAGCGCCTGCTCCTTGCACGGCGGCCCCGCGCATATCGTGCACGGTCTGGGAAGCGAAGCGCATTACGTTCACCCGCTGAAACATCTCGAAGAGGCCGAGACCGAAAGCTATAATTATATACGCCACACAGAGCAGCAGAACGGGTTCACCCCACTCAGGCAGAAAATCCACAAGCAGCCGTCCGTCATGCTCGCTCCTCGGAAAAACAACCTCGATGACCCCACGCAGGGGCCAGGGCATAAGAAGACGAAAAAAAACGACACCTACCGAAGCTAGCATGCCGCGCAGAAGCCACCACCTATGCGGAGTACCGTAGGTGATTATCGTCTTTAACGCCCGTTTCTTTTTCTTTTCAGTCCACATGCGAAATCTTCAATCTATTATTTCCGGCTATTATTTTCAGTTCTCCGATACAGAGAACCAGAACCGCCTGCTCCGCGCCAACAGAATGCAACCCCAGACCAATCACTCACCGGCACCGGGATTGAGAACCTCCACAGCTACCGGAAGCTCGTCGCTAAGACCTGCCGCATAGAGCACAACGCCAAAGACGTTTGCGGTTGCAGAGCCCGGAGCATGAAAGATGTGGCTCGACATCTTTCTTCTTATTTCGCCCTCTCTGTCAGGGTTTGCAAGACTCTCGGAGATAGCCTCAGTAAGGTTATCGGATTTACCAACTATGCTTCCTATCTTCCTTCCGTAGGTATCAAGGTCGAGGTTCGGAGCCCGTTTCTTGAGCCGCTTGAAGAGTTTGGGAATGTCGAGGAAGATGATAGGGCGGTCCATAAGCGTATACTCTACGGCAACGGATGAGGCATCCGTAATAAGAAGATCCGCCGCATGAAGATACGGTATTATATCTTTCGACCTTATCAGCTTCACCTTGTCTGACTCGAAAGGCGCAAGCTCTTTGAACCAGTCGATATTCTTTTTGGGGTGGTCGTGCGGCTTCACAAGCAGGTTCCACTTGCCCGCTTCCGAGATCTCCTTTACCACCTCCACACCCATGGTATCGAGCGCATTGTGCTTCTCTCCAGTCGGGGCAAAGAGCAAAGTAGGCAGCTCGGGTGATACGCCTAAAGAGGTCAAAAGCGCGTCGCGGTCGAGCGCTCCTGAGACCAACGAGTCTATCTTGGAAAAACCGGTAAGGAGACACTTGGCTCCGTCGTCCGTTATAAAGCCGCTCTTGCGATACAGTTCTGCGTGATACTTACCGGGCAGACAGAGAAGGTCGTAACGAAGAGCCTTGTCTCTCACGGCCAGATTCTTGAACGAAACGCCGTGAAATATCTGCACCGTTGTGCCGACGGATTTCGGAAACAGGGTGTCGGAGAGGTGCGCCGAGACCAGCACGTCGAAGTGCTCGGACCGAACGGTCTCTACCGGGATCACGCAGCTCTGATCGATCGGGAATTGATCATAGAAACCTTCGAGAGAGAAGGTGGTCTCTCCAGCATCGTCCGTGCTCTTAAAACCACCAGATACGAAAAGCTCCAGGCGCGGGTCTTTTGCAAGTTCGAGGAAAACAGGCAGGAAACAGACGAAGTGAATCGGCGCGTAACCGGTAAAGAGTATCCTTTTCTTGGTCGTCATATTAGTATCTATTCCTCTATA
>JADFVP010000230.1 GCA_015222595.1 Pseudomonadota bacterium | reverse complement strand
GGCGTGCTCTTAACGGCCTTCTATCTTATACCCTCTTTCGGAATTTCGTCTATTTTAATAGGCGCAGGAATTCTGAACATCGCCATAGGAGTTGCGGCCTTTGTGCTGCACAGTAGGCAAGAGGTCTGCGACGACATGACGTGCGAACTGCCCGAATCGGTAGAAGCGCCTGTAGAGACGGACGGCGGCGAACAGAACGCTTCTTTAGAGAACGTCTCTGGTGGCTTTATGTCGCTCCTTATCTGGGGCTTTGCGCTCTCCGGTTTTACGGGCCTCGTCTACGAGGTTATCTGGACCCGCATACTCGGCTTTCTGCTCGTCGGCACAGTCTACGCCTTCGCCTCCGTGCTCGCGGTCTTTTTAGTCGGCATCGCTCTTGGTAGTCTCGTCTTCTCCTCCTTTATAGACCGCTTCTCGCGCTCGACCATCATAACGCTCTTTGCCGTTGTCGAGACCCTTATAGGTCTCTGTTCCATTGCGCTCATTATAGTCTACAACGGTATACCGGGCTACGAGTTCTACGAAACGCTCCAGCACACACCTGTCTGGAGCGAGTGGCTCTATGCCCACTTCTTCATGGCCTTTATAACGCTCATAGTGCCGACCTTTCTCTTCGGCGCGACCTTTCCGCTCGTCTGCAAGGTCTACTCCTGGAGGGTAGAGGGCGTAGGAACCAAGATAGGAAACATTTATGCGGTAAACACCGTCGGCGGCATCATAGGCTCTTTTGCCGCAGGCTTTATCCTCATACCGCTGCTCGGCATGCAGAACGTCATAATAGTCGTCGGCTGCATAAATATACTTTTAGGCATCGCCTTTATTCTAGCCAACCCGTTCTCTCAAAAGGGCGCGAAGTACGCCTTTACTCTCGCCTCTATCGTAATAGCGGCAGTGATAATAGCTCTGCTTCCGGCCAACATGCCGCTCTCGCTGCACCAGAGCTTCTTGCAGGAGGGCGAGAAGACCATCTACTATAAAGAGGGCCCGGCCGCTACGGTAATGATAGGCGAGAACAAGAGCATGCTCGAGATTTTCAACAAGAAGATATGGGTGAACGGCTCCAAGGCCACGGCCTCGTACTACGAAGGGTTGCAGATAAACCGTTTTCAGGGCGTGCTTCCGATGGTGCTCCACCCGAATCCGACAGAAGTGCTCGTCATCTGCTTCGGCTCCGGCACGACGTTCGGCACGCTCAGCCAGTTTCCCGGAGTCATGGTCGACAACGTAGAGATCTCAAAGTCCGTCATAGGCGGGGCGCATAACTTCAAGAGAGAAAATATGGATGTGCTGAACAACCCGCAGTCGAGGATAAATATCGACGACGGCAGGAGCTTTCTCGCCACCACAAAGCAGAAGTTCGACGTAATAACCGAAGAGCCGATGCATCCGTCGCTCGCAGGAGTCATCAACCTCTACACCACCGAGTACTACGAGCTAGCGAAGTCTCACCTGAAGCCCGGCGGCATAATCTCTCAGTGGATACCGCTCTACAATCTCTCGGTCGAGGACGTGCAGATGCTGACCGCTACTTTTCAGTCTGTCTTTCCGCACACCACTATCTGGATAGCGAATGCGGACATC
>JADFVP010000229.1 GCA_015222595.1 Pseudomonadota bacterium | reverse complement strand
TGCATTGCAGAGTTTGTTTTAAATACTGCTCACCGCAGGTGTGCTCCGCGCACGGGGAAAGTTGTTGTAGGAGCAACCGAGGCATATCGATACAGCCGTTGCGAGCAGGCAGCGGCTCTTTTAATTTTAGATTGGAACATAAAAACGGATGAAGAGAGTTGTTATCATAGGGGGCGGCATCTCCGGGCTCGCAACGGCTTATAGCCTGAGAGAGCATCAGGAGCTTGGCAACGTAGAAGAGTTCGAGATACTTCTGATCGATTCCAATGCGCGTGTCGGCGGCAACATCAAGACCGAGCATAAAGACGGTTTTATCGTAGAGGGCGGCCCGGACTGCTTCATCTCGGAAAAGCCGTGGGCGTTGGCTCTGTGTAGAAGAATAGGCCTCACAGACGACCTTCTGGTAACCAACGACAAACTTCGCAAGACCTTCGTCCTCTCAAAAGGCAAGCTGCACGTGCTGCCTGAAGGCGTTATCCTTATGGTTCCGACCAAGATGCTGCCGCTCGCATTCTCTACCCTCATTTCCTTTACCGGCAAGATACGCATGGCCATGGAGTACTTTATTCCTAAAAGGCGCTCTACAGAGGACGAAACGCTCGGCAGTTTTGTGCGCCGCCGTCTCGGCGCCGAGACGCTCGACAAGATAGCCGAGCCGCTGGTGGCGGGAATTCACGCCGGGGACCCTGAGACCATGAGCGTCAGGGCGAGTTTTCCGAAGTTCGTTGAGATGGAGCGTGAGCACGGAAGCCTCATAAAGGGCATGATAAAGCGGATGGCAATGATGAAGGGCAAAAAGCCGGCTGCCGCCTCAGGTGCGGCAAAAGGGGTGGCAGGCGCCAAGCCCGCCGGCAAGGTAACCATGTTCATGTCGCTAAAGGGCGGCATGACGACCCTAATAGACAAGATAGCCGAGATAGTTCTCTCAAAACCGAACACTCGTATCTGGTGCTCTGCAGATGCCAACTCTATTACCCGCATCGATGACAAGTTCCGTATAGGCATCTCCGACGGAAGCACAATAGAGGCCGACGCCGTGGTTATTGCGGCTCCTGCGCATGCCGCGAGCCGATTGACCGTTGACATCGACTCCGAGTTGTCCGAAAAGCTGAAGACCATTCCGTATGTCTCTACGGCGACCATCTCCATAGCGTACAAAAAAGCTGATATAGCGCATCCAATGAACGGTTTCGGCTTTGTGGTGCCAAGGAGCGAGAAGCGCAAAATAATGGCCTCTACGTGGACGAGTATAAAGTTCTCGGGCAGAACCCCGGACGGATCCGTGCTCATACGCTGCTTTGTCGGCGGGTCGAAGAACATGGAGCTTGTAGATCTGCCGGATACAGAGATGATAGAACTCGTTAAGAGCGAACTCGCCGATATTATGGGCATTACCGCCGAGCCTGAACTGGCTCGTGTCTTCAGGTTCAAGAACGCCATGCCGCAGTACACGGTCGGCCACGAGGAGCGCATAGCGTGGATAGACGAAAGGGTAGAGGCCACACCGGGGTTCTACCTTACGGGCAGCGCCTACCACGGTATAGGCATAGCCGACTCCATACGGTATGGCGAAATTACCGCAAAGAAGGTTCTGCACAGAATAGAGGGCTAAAAGCCCCCACTGCTCCATCCTGTTTACCCCCCCGATTTTTTACCTGCTCCACCCTTTTTCCGTTCCGAAGATGCCGAACCGTGGTTATTTACTAATATCTGAGCCACTTTATGCCTTCAAGACCCCGGCTCCACGGCTGACAAAACCGCCCTATTTCTCCGAAACAACACAGAAGATTACGTTAAGTTTTTGGCTATTTATGCCGTTATATATAGTAGTTGGCGTAACTGGGGTTGCTCCGCACGAAATATTGTAAACACCTGGAAAATAAGCAACTATTGATAGTTGTTCGGAGATAATAACGTATGGCTTCCAAGACTTTTACAGTTGCCTGGTCGAGATGGTGTCCCTATCTTTCGATCGGCACCAAGACACTGCTCGCCTTTTCTTTGATCATAACCGTCCTTGCCGGCGGCTTCTACTACTACATAGACACCACATTTAGCTCTCATGCCAGAAATAAGGCTGAAGCCGAGCTTGCGACAAAGGTACGCGGAGCTGCGGCAATATACAGTGCGCGGATGGAGCAGATGAAGTTCGGCATGCTTCAGGCCGGCTCCATGGAGTCTGTGCAGAGGGCGGTACTAAAGAGAGACAGCCGTTTTTTGACCGACACCCTTCGAAGCTTTGCTGCGATGCGTCCGTATGTCGATTTCTGGGCCGTGGTCGATTCTGAGGGCACGATTATCGCCTCCAGAGACGGTTCCACCCCTTCGGCAGAGGGTTACTTTAACTCCGAAACCGTCTTTTCCGGCGGTACGGGGGCTCTGCGGGTCGGAGTCTCGGACAGCCTTGAGATAAACGGCATAGTCGAGCGTGCACTTGGTACCTCCGAGGTGGTGCTCTCCACAGAGGTTGTTCCGTCCGGGCTCTTCGGCTCTCGCCAAGAAGCGGCTTTTGTGGGCGACAGCCTAGCTGGCACTGCCCTTTCAGGGCTCGCCGAGAGGCAGACGGAGCTTCTACAGGTAGTTATAACCCCCGTAAAGACGGCCCAAGGTGTGGCCGGGGCCTTTGTTACCGGCATACTGCTCGACGGTTACGGCTGGTTGACGGACTCGGTAGAAGAGAGTTTCGCTGTAGGGTCGGCCCTTTTCGACTTTTCAGATGGCCCCGCAAGGCTGCTCGCCTCTTCAGAAGAGCTTCGGAGCCTCCTGTCTGACCCTTCGGGCTCACTGCTGCCGTTAGAAGCAGAGCTTAAGAGCCAGTACGGTTTTCTGGGAACCGCTTCAGCGGCTGCCGACCTCTTTGTTGCGGTTGAGCCGCTTCTGGACTCGAAAGAGAGGGTCGTTGGCGGCATAGCGGTGGCAATACCCTCCAGAGAGGTCTTCGGCTCCGTGGCCGATCTCAAGGGCAACCTGACCGCTCTGGTCCTTTTCAGCGTGCTCTTCAGCATGGGACTCGCATGGTTGACCTACCGAGACACCACGCGGCCTATAGGGGCGCTTGTCTCTGCCATGGAGGCGACTGCCGAGGGTGAGACCGACGTAAGGGTAGATATCAGAACAAAGGACGAGTTTGAGCGCATCGGGGTCGGTTTCAATACTATGGTAGACTCGATAGAGATCAGGGAGACAAAGCTAAACCACTTTGTGGAGTTTGTAAGGATACTTATAAATAATAGTGAGCCTGCGGTTCTGCTCAAGGACTCGCTTGAAAAGATCGTCGAGATGACAGGGTCGAGCGCCGGCGTGGTCTATGTAAAGGACGCGAGAACGGGTGCTATGTGGCCTGCCGAGTCGGTAGGGATGGCAGAGGGAGAGCTTGAGACCTTTATCTGTAACGAGAGCCTGGCGGACAGGAACGACGAGTCGTATAACAGCGCAGTTTATGTAAACAAGGTAGATGAGACGGTGCTGCTCCAGGCTGGGTTTACGGGTTGTATACCGGAGGGGTTTGAGTACTTTATGATGTGCAACAATGGCGCTCTTTCCGGCGTATTTATGGTCGGCAGGGGTGCGGGGTCGTATACCGAGGACGAGCTTGCGCACATAGACCACCTGATAACGCAGTTTGCGATCTCTCTGGACAACTCGTATACGCATAAAGAGGTGGAGCGCCTGTCGATAACAGACCCGTTGACCGGGCTCTTCAACAGGCGCCACTTCTATGAGAGGTTCAAGCTCGAATTCACCAGCGCCAACAGGTATAATTACAACATGGCGGTCCTTATGATAGATATAGACGACTTTAAGTCGATCAACGATACGTACGGCCACCAGGTCGGCGACAAGGTTCTAAAAAGAGTTAGCGAGGTACTGCAAGACAGAACCAGAACCACCGACACCTGGGCCCGGTACGGCGGAGAGGAGTTCATAGGCTTTGTCTCCCACTGCAACGTAGACGGCACGCTCGTACTTGCGGAGAAGATCCGCTCAGGTATCGAGCAGTGCGACTTTGCAGAGCTTGGCGACCGCAAGGTTACCGTCAGTATCGGTATGGGCCTCTACCCTTGCGCCATGGTTCAGAACCATGACGAGATAGTCAAGGCGGCTGATGAGCAGCTGTACAGGGCAAAGGGCAGCGGCAAGAACAGGGTTTCCGTTTCCGATGAGCAAATAGAGGCGATGAAGAACCTGAAGACCGGCTGACCCTAACCTGCATGGGTAGGCGCACTCATCTAGAAATACCGGACACCAGAGCCCATATAACCGCGATAGAGCAGTAAAGACAGGCCGAGACCTCTTGCCTGCTTGCAATTGCATTTGTCGTTGTAAAGTTGTATGCTATGGTGTCGATTCGGCAATAAGTAATTTTTTATTTACTAGCTGCACCACTCCGCTTTTTAAATACTGCTAACAGAATAGAACAGGAATGCATCCATGGTTAGGGATAACAAGGGCCTTGTTGCTCTGTGTCTCATGCTCGCAGTTGTAATATTTCTGGTCGATTCCTTTATTCCTCTTGGGGTGGCCGGCGGAGTACCGTACGTCTCCGTGGTCCTCATCTCTCTCTGGTCTCCAAAGAGATCTCTTACTCTCTACATTACGGTCTTATGTTCGGTTCTCGTTGTCCTTGGGTACTTTACCTCGCCCTCCGGCGGCGAGCTATGGAAGGTGCTGAGCAACCGTGCCTTGGCCGAGGCGATTATTTGGGCTGCGGCTCTGCTCGGCCTTGCTCTTAAAAAAGGCGAGACCGGGATCGCGTTGGCGGAAACCTATCTGCGTGACGCAGAGCCCGAGAAGACCAGTCCGCGCCTTATTCTGCTCTGCCTCTTTCTTGCTGCCCTGATATTTGTTATCGACCTCTTCCTGCCTTTAGGGGTTGCGGGAGGCGTGCCTTATGTCGCGGTTATTCTCATCTCCCTCTGGTCGCCGCAGAGGTCTTTTACTCTCTATATCGCTATACTATGCTCAGCTCTTACCATTGCCGGGTACACCCAGTCTCCTGTAGGTGGCGAGCACTGGAAGGTTCTGAGCAACCGGTTTTTAGCCGAAATGGTTATCTGGACGTCGACAGTACTTGGCCTTGGGCGCAAGAGCGCCGAGGCGATGCTGAGGGCCGCCCACGACACCCTGGAGGGTCGGGTTGAGGAGAGAACGAGCGACCTCAGGGCCGAGGTTGCCGAGCGCAAGAGGGTTGAAAAGGAGCTGCAACTTACACAATTTACGCTCGATCATGCTCCCGATGCAGTTTACTGGATGGAGCCGACCGGCCGGTTTATTTACGTGAATGAGACCGCCTGCCGCACCCTCGGCTATACCCGTGAAGAACTGCTCTCAATGGGCGTGGCGGATATCGATCTCAACCTGCCGGACGGGGTTCCGCCGGAGATGCAAGAGGCGACCAAGAAAGCCGGGAGTGGCCGGTTGGAGACGGAACACCGAACGAAAGACGGCCGCCTCATTCCAGTCGATGTCATGGTGTCCTTTATTGAGTATGACGGGAAGGAGTATCATTGCTCCTTTACTCGTGACATAACCGAGCGCAGGAAGGCGGAGGCCGCCCTTGAGGAGCAGCTCCATTTTTCACAGACGCTTATAGATACGATACCTAGCCCTATCTTTTACAAGGATGCGGAAGGGCGATACCTCGGCTGCAATGTCGCCTTTGAAAAATCTATTGGTCTGAGCAAGAGCGAGGTAGAGGGCAAGAGTGTCTATGACCTTGCCCCAAAGGAGCTAGCTGATAAGTACTTTGAGGCGGACTCTGTGCTCTTTAATAACCCCGGTATTCAGTTCTATGAAGCGAAGGTCAAGTACACGGATGGACGGGAGCACGACATACTCTTCAACAAGGCTACGTTTACCCGTGCAGACGGTACAATGGCGGGACTCGTTGGGGTGATGACCGACGTAACCGAGCACAAGAGAGCTGAGGAGGCGCTGAGGGAGAGCGAGGGGCGGCTTCAGTCGGTGCTCGAGAACACTACGGCTGTTATCTATGTAAAAGACCTCGAGGGGTGTCACCTGATTGTCAACCGCAGGTTCGAAGAGCTCTTCGGGGTAGACAGGGAGAGCATAAAGGGCAAGACGGTCTATGACTTCATGCCGAAAAAGGAGGCCGACATCTGTACGGCAAATGACTGGCGCGTTATAGACAGTGGTAAGGTGCTGGAGGAAGAGGAGACCTTACCACTCTCCGATGGGCTTCACACCTACCTCTCGGTAAAGTTCCCGCTCCTTGACGCAGAGGGCGAACTCTACGCTACCTGCGGTATCTCAACCGATATCACCGAGCGCAAAAAGGTGGAGGAGGCCCTGAGAATAGAAAAGGACTTTATAGACAGCGCCATCAATACACAGTCCGATACTTTATTCGTCTTCGACACTGCCACAGGCAAGGCGCTTCGCTGGAACCGCGCCTTTAGTGAAGTCAGCGGATATAGCGACGAAGAGATAGGGGCTATGAAGGCGCCGGATAGCTACTATAGCGACGAAGATTTGCAGAAGGCAGCCAGCTACTTAGAATCTTTACAGGAGAAGGGCGCGGCAACGATTGAACTCGACCTGTTAACCAAGGATGGCAACAACATACCCACGGAGTACTCCGCATCTCTCATAAAGAACGATGTGGACGAACCGATACAGGTTATCTCTATAGGCAGGGATATAACCGAGCGCAAGAAGGCAGAGGAGGAACTCGATCATTCCAGGCGCATGCTCCTGACGGTGCTCGATACTATTCCGGTGCGGGTCTTCTGGAAAGACCTTAATCTAAACTACTTAGGCTGCAATACGGCCTTTGCCCGCGACGGCGGACTCGACTCTCCAGAAAAGATAATAGGCAGGGACGACTACGGGCTTGCATGGTCCAAAGAGGCTAAAACCTACAGGGCCGACGATACAAAGGTAATAGAGAGCGGCGAGGTGAAGCTCAACTACGAAGAGCAGCAGAGTAGCCCCACAGGCGAAGCTCTGTGGCTCAGGACCAGCAAGGTGCCCCTGAAGAACGGCGTTGGCGAGATAATCGGTGTGCTCGGCACCTATGAAGACATTACAGAGCGCAAAAAAGTAGAGGAGCAGAACCGTAAACTTTCGCAAGCAGTTGAGCAGAGCCTGGAGTGCGTGGTAATAACCGATACCGAAGGCACCATAGAGTATGTCAACCCGTACTTTACCGAGCTTACCGGCTATACGTTCGACGAGGCTGTGGGGCTCAACCCGCGTGTGCTCAAGTCGGATAAGCAGGATGGGGCTTTTTATGAAGAGCTATGGTGTACGATAAAGTCCGGTAAAGTCTGGAGAGGACAGTTCCTCAACAAGAAGAAGAGCGGGGAGCTGTACTGGGAGAACGCGACTATCTCTCCTATCAGAGACGAGAGCGGCACGCTGACGCACTTTGTCGCCGTAAAGGAGGATATTACCGAGCGCATGAGGGCAGAGAGCAAGCTGAGAGAAAAGAGTGAAAAGCTCGATATGGCCAACAAGGATCTGCATGAGCTTACGATGGAGATAACGCGTATAGAGGAGACTGAGAAGAAGCGCTTTGCAGAGCTTCTGCATGACGACATCGGGCAGAACC
>JADFVP010000228.1 GCA_015222595.1 Pseudomonadota bacterium | reverse complement strand
CGCGAGCAGGTCCAAGATAGAGATGCTGACGCTAAGCAAGAGAGCTACAGGGGCGAAGTTGCCCGGCACCGAGATAATAGATATGCGCGGCAAGAAGGGCGTAGTGCTCTCTGCTCCACTGGCCACCGGGCTGAAGACTGTGGTCGGCGAGGGCCATCAGGCGATACTGCTCCTTAATAGGCGCGGCTTTTCGTCCTCTATAATCTGCCGCGACTGCGGCAGAACGTTCGAGTGCCTCAACTGCTCGGTTACGCTTACGCTCCATAAAAGGCGGCGCGCGCTGGTGTGCCACTACTGCGATTTTACTATTGCTGCACCGAAGAAATGCCCGGACTGCTTCTCTGAAGAGCTTGTGGAGCCGGGCATGGGAACAGAGAGGCTCGAAGAGGAGGTGCGTACACTGTTGCCCGAGGCGCGAGTAGCGCGCATGGATCGCGACACCACAAGGGCGAAGGGCGCAACAGCCAAAATAATAGAGGCGATGGAGTCGCGCGAGGCCGACGTGCTTGTCGGAACCCAGATGGTCTCCAAGGGGCACCACTTTCCGGGGACCACCCTCGTCGGGATTGTTGCAGGAGACACCTCGCTGACGCTACCGGACTTCAGGGCCTCAGAGCGCACCTTTCAACTTGTAACTCAGGCCGCCGGACGCGCCGGGCGTGGCGAGGTGGAGGGGCACGTGGTCATTCAGACGCTCAACCCCGACCACTACGCCTTCTTGACCGCCGCAGAGCACGATTACGACGCCTTCTACACTTCGGAGATTGCCCTTAGAGAAGAGGTCGGCTACCCGCCCTTTATGCGCCTCTGCTCGGTTCGGGTCGAAGCCACGGACGCCGCTCGTGCCGAACGCGCGGCAACGCTTCTGGGCTCTGTCGCCAATGCCACCCGCGAGGCAAAGGGCGGCTTTGTTGAGGTGCTAGGCCCCGTGCCTGCATTCCTGGCCCGCGTGCATGGCCGCTACAGGTGGCAGTTGCTCTTGAAGGCCGAGACCGCTCCAGCGCTCCACGCCTCGGTCAGGGGGCTCAAAAGCGCCTTCGAGTCCAGCGTTGAAAAGGGCGTGACCCTTACCATAGACATAGACCCCATCACCATACTCTAGTCTTCTGCCCTTTTGAACCTCTTCAGTTCTACCTCTCAGCTATGCAAACTTTTCATAGCCCTATGCACTTATTTCACTAAAGGCATACCCCCCGGTAACCGAAAAGTCAAATATGTTAGACAGTTATATCTTTGGCATCGACCTTGCAGTATATCAGTTCAGGTAAGGGCACATGCGGATGCCGGTATAGACAGGTAGCAGGTACTGACAGGTAAAGCAGACGGGAGAGACGCTGTGATGGAGAGAGTTAAAGGGATGTGCCGAAGGGTCTTATCCGGGCAGGGGCCTTCCAAAGGCAGGCTCGGAGGCGAGGCCGGTTTTTCGCTCCTGGAGCTTCTGGTAGCTATCTCTATTATGGCTATCGGCCTTCTTGCCGCTGCCACTACCCTTTCTACCGGAATCGGCTCCAACCGCATGGCGCAGCGGGTTACCGTTGAGACGAACCTTGCGTACTCTGTGCTCGACGAGTTTCTGGCAAAAGATCCCAGTGACGTGCTCTTCGATGCGGACTCAACAGGCGTTGCATACGATCTCGACACCGGCAATGGAGCCGCCACGAGAGTGGTCAACGGAGTTACCTATTCGGCCGTCTACTCGGTAGATGCCGACAGCCCCGTACCCGGCGTGGCTGAGATTACCGTAACGGTATCGGGTGGAAATAGAAGCGTAACGTTATCAACTCTTAAGAGGGCTATCTGATGATCAAGGCCACGAAGAGATACGGCTCTGCCAACCCAAGCCGTCATATGGCTTCAGGTTTTACTCTTGTAGAGCTGCTTATAGTCATGTCAATTCTCGGCGTCCTCATGACGGCGGTCTTTGCACTCTACAATACCCAGCACAGGATGACCTATATTGAAGAGGATGTCGTAGAGGTTCAGCAGAACCTCCGCATGGGCATGGACAGCCTGCTGCGCGACCTCCGTTACGGCGGTATCCTGGTTACCGGCTCCACGGCCCCGGTGTCCGCCATAGGAAATAATACCGGGCTCGGCGCGACCGATATAATAACCCTCAACACCTCGTCGTCCACCAACACCTTTGCGCGTGTTAATCTCGACCTGACGACCAACGTAATTGCCGGAGTCGATATTGTCCTGACCGTGGCTTCCGCCGAAGAGGTTGACGCCTTTAGCGCCGGAGATACCTTCAGGGTCGTTAACTCGTCGGAGAAGGCCGAGCCGATAAGCACATACTTTACGGTAAGCTCTACCGATAGAACTGGGCCGACCATAACGGCTGCACCGGCGGCCACGGCCACCAACGTTCTCTTCAGGCGCGGTTATATGCTGGCAAAGACCGGCACCGCCGGGCCCGACACCTTCCCGAACACAATTCAGTACTGCGTGGGCCCTAATGCCGGATGCGGTTCGGCAATAACGACCTGTACGGTAGGCAACTGCCTTATAAGAATAGAGAACGGCACGGCAGACGACGCCGATGTGGTTGCCGAGGGTATCTCCGACTTGCAGTTCTTGTACATTCTCGACGCCAGCACGGCGGAGGTAGATACCACGGGTACCCCGGCCAACGTCAGGGCCGTTAGAATTAACCTTACGGGCGTGACCGTTGAGACCGCCGCCCTTTCGACTACCGCCAAGACCCGCAGTCTTACGGCGGTTGCAAAACTCAGGAACCGGTAGATAAGGACGCCACTATGAGCAGCCATAGAAGAGCCTACATATTTAAACATCTCAACAACGAAAAGGGCATGGCGTTGGTGCTTGTTCTTATGATGATGCTCCTGCTCTCCGTGCTCGGCACGACTATCTACACTACCTCCTCTACCGAGATGCGGATTTCCAGAAACAACCGTTTTATTAACGAGGCCTTCTACGCCGCAGAGCGCGGTATAGAGTACGCCCAGACGGATGCGAATATTTACTCGGCCATCGGTACTGCTACGGCAGCCGTGCCGGCAACAGGCGTCGATCTTGCTTCGGGCACTACCGACGTTACGGGGCTCGTTACGTACCTCGCCACAGGAAACCCGCCACGCGGGTCGGGCGTTGACATTACCGAGTTTCAGGCAAACTACTTTTTAATAAATACTACAGGCACTACTACTTCGAATACGAGCGTAAGGCTCGAGAACAATGTGGGCAGGATTATTCCACGGCCCTGAGCGCGCTTGTCTTACAGCGCAAAAAGAGGTGATACTATGAAGAACCTTATAAGTTACCTTGCAGTGATAGCGATGCTTCTGCTGCCCCTGCCGTCGTATGCATTCGATCAGTACGCCGGAGACACGGCCATCTACGGGGTCTCGACAGCCACGGTAGAGCCGAACGTCCTTATCATACTGGACAACTCCGGCTCCATGACCGACACCGTTATTACGGGCGCGGCATACGACCCGGCCACAGTCTATGCTCTTACAGAGTCGTGCCAGGGAAATGACTGCAACACGAATCAGGTCTACAGGTGGCGCGGGGTCGAGCAGCACTGGAACAACATGATCTCCGACTATAACAGCGTAGGCTGCTCAACCGCCTTCGACGCCTTCAATACCACGGGAACTTATCAGGGCAGGCTGCAGACCAACGGCAACTGTGCGGGTTCGAGCGCCTCGATGGCCATCGGTAACTATATAAACTGGCTTTCGCAGGCCGGCGGCACGAGAGAGAAGATGACGGTTGCCAAGGAGGTCTTGACCGACCTTGTAAGTTCCACGAGCGGAGTAAAGTTCGGCGTAATGCTCTTCAACAACGTCGGCGGCGGCCATATACTCGGTGACGGCGACGCCTACGGCTGGAGTAGCTACGAGGGGCATGTGAAGGATATGGATGCAATCTTCACGGGAACCGATACCAACAAGACCGCGCTCCTTAACTCCATAGACAATATCGTTCCGTCCACCTGGACACCATTAGCTGAGACGCTCTATGAGTCGATGCTCTACTTTCAGGGTGCCAACTCCCAGTTCAACGGCAACTTCGACTACACCTCTCCAATAGAGTACGCCTGCCAGAACAACTATATCATCATCATAACCGACGGAATGAGCACAGAGGATAAGCACACCGTGCTGCAGGACCTCTGTGTCGATGGCGACTGCGACGGTGACGGCTTTGAGCCTCAGGAAGACCCGGACAAGAGCTACTCCTTCCAGGGCTCAGACTATCTCGATGACGTTGCCAAGTATATCTACGACAACGACATGCTTACCGACGACGCTTCGGTCGCAAAGACCATCGGCAAGCAGAACATCATTACGCACACCATCGGTTTCGGTATATCTGGCAACACCTCAGCCGAGCTGCTCCTTTCGGAGACGGCCTACAACGGCGGCGGGAACTACTACTCTTCCGGCTCGACCTCCGGGCTCTCAGAGGCGCTGCGCCAGATACTCGCCTCGATAGTAGAGG
>JADFVP010000041.1 GCA_015222595.1 Pseudomonadota bacterium | reverse complement strand
GCAGGTACGACCGAGACTTTGGGCTCTCCGGCACGCGCTCTTAAAGAACGCGCAAGCAAAAAGAGCGCGGCATTAACCCCGACCACCAGATACGACATCCCCCAGACGCCGGTTATATCTACGACCTGAATAAGCAGAAGGTTCGCGCTCTGAGAGTAGCCGAGCAGAGACCACGGAAAGCCGGTAAAGAGAGTGGCGCGCAGAAACTCGGTGGCGACCCACAAGGCCGGAACGGTTACCAGAGAAAAGAGTACGACAGAGCACGCAGAGCGCACCCTGGCGAGCAAAAGAGCAAAAATTAAAGAGAAGAGTGCCGGGTAGAGCGCAAGGTAGGCCACTAACGCCAGCATAATCGGCACGCTTGCTACAATAGGCAGGCCCCCGTAAAAGTACATGGAGTTCACTACCCAGTAGATAGTGCCGAGAAATGTGACGAAGCCTGCGACGAAACCGATAAAGAGTACACGCTTGGCTCTTTGGCGCGGAGTAAGAGCGCCACCTGAAACGGCGGCGCCGCCAATATTATCAAGCGCAAAAAAGAGCGGAATCAGCGCAACGTAGGCGAGCCACCACAGCCCGACGGGAGCAGTAGCGAGCACAAGGAGTAGACCCGTAAGAGCACCAAAGAGGAGCCTCTTCATTTTACCGCGTACTGGTATAGTTGAAAGATGAGAAGGGTGAGGCCCATGCCGAGTAGCGCACCGAGAGTGACCTCTATGCGCGTATGTATTCCGCCCTCAAGGCGCGAGTGGCTGACCATGAGCCCCATGACTATAGCTAGAATTGCCACCAGCGGGTTAAGCGTTAGAAGCGTTATAGAGGTAGCTAAAGAGAAGGCGACGGCAGCGTGCCCGCTCGGCATACCGCCGTGCAAAGGCGTGCCTTTTCCGATACTGGTCTTGGCGACCACAACCGCTATCAAGACCAGAAGAAGCGAGATGACGGCAATGTGGCCGGAGAACTCTACGCCCTCTCTAAGTACGAGACCGAACGGGCCGTAGAGGTACTTGGAAAAGATCATATACGCCATTATAGCCACGCCAATGGCCGCAATTAATACGGCTCCGGCGGCGACGTCTTTGGCGTTCTTGGCGATTACATGGTGGCGGTCCTCTATCAGGTTGACGACCTCCTCTACTGCGGTATTGAGGAGTTCGGCAAAGAGAAGCACAATTACGGAGAAGAGAAAGAGGACGAACTCGACCATCGGAAGCTTCAGGATCAAGGAGAGCAGAAGCACCACAATGGCGATAGCAAAGTGGAGTTTCACATGCTTCTGGCTCTTGAACGAGTACAGAATACCCTCTATGGCGCAGTTGAGCCCTCCGAGCCAGCCAGTAGGTTTTACTATATCGTCGTGCTTTGCCATCTCTTACTCAGCTCCATTAACAGACTACCGAGCATAACCGCCCACTTGCTAAAGTACTTTATAACTGGCCCTCAGTCTCCAGCGCGCTCATAAGCTCGGCCTCTGTGCGCTTCATCTTCGCTGCCTGCCGACCGCCGTTGACGTGGTCGTAACCGAGAAGGTGCAGCAGGCCGTGAACCAGAAGCCGGGCGAACTCGGCATTGAACGTTACCGAATATAAATCGGACTGCGCCGTGGCCCTTTCGACCGAGACGACTATGTCGCCCAGCAGCACAGGGTCGTCCTGAGTAAAACTGAGCACATCGGTCGCCCGGTCTTTACCTCTATAAGTACTGTTCAGCTTCCGTATTTCAGCGTCTCCGGTTAAGAGCACCGAGACCTCGGTATCGGTGTTGAGCACCGGCTCTGTCGGGCTAAGTGCCTTGACCGCTGCCGTGAGTATTGAGCGCGCTAGCAGCTTTACGCCCACCAGCTTCGTCGCTCCTGCCTCGGCAGAAATCAGGTACCGCACGCTCACCTTGCACCGTCCCCCGTGGTCTCTGTTCGAGCGGAGGCGGCGGCGCGCGTGGCTGCCGCCCTCTTTTCGGCCTGGTCAAAAGCGCGTATAACCTCTAGCACAAGCGGATGCCTGACGACGTCTATCTCGGTGAACTCCACGACCTCTATGCCTGCCACGTCTTTTAAGATCTTGTTGGACTCTACAAGGCCCGAAGACTTTGAGTTCGGCAGGTCTATCTGCGTAATATCTCCGGTAATAACCGCCTTGGAGCCGAAACCAAGCCGGGTAAGGAACATCTTCATCTGCTCAACCGTGGTGTTCTGCGCCTCGTCGAGAATTATAAAAGAGTCGTTAAGCGTGCGCCCCCTCATGAACGCAAGAGGCGCTACCTCTATTATACCGCGCTCTAGAAGCGTCTCGACACGGTCGAGTTCTAACATGTCGTGGAGCGCATCATAAAGAGGCCGAAGGTAGGGGTCTACCTTTGCCGCCAGATCGCCGGGCAGAAAACCGAGCTTCTCGCCAGCCTCTATCGCCGGACGGGTAAGTATTATCCGCTCGACCTTCTTGGCGGTAAGAGCCGCAACCGCCATGGCCATTGCAAGATAGGTCTTGCCGGTTCCGGCAGGCCCGACGCCAAAGACTATATCTTGCGCCCTGATGGCGTCGATGTATTGCTTCTGTGCAACGGACTTAGGAGAAATTACCTTTTTCTTAAAAGAGACCAGTGCTGTGTCGAGAAAGATGTTGGAGAGATCCACCTTTCTGTCTACCTTGAACATTCTTATTGCATAGCCGACGTCGGGGGGCGTAAGCCTAAAACCCTTCTGAATAAGCCCGTAAAGCTCTGTAAGGAGCCGCTCTGCAGTTTCGATTGAACGCTTGGCGCCTCCGATATTGACTATGGAGCCGCGTGTATCAACCTTTACGTTTAGCCCCTTCTCTATCTGAGCTATATTTGCCCCACCCTCGCCAAAAAGACGCATGGCGAGCGTATTATCGTCAAAAATCAACTGCTTTATGGCTCTGGTCTTTTTTTCCAATTGAATTAAACGGCCCCTTACCAGCTGTTAGTTGTACTGCTTTTCGACCCGGCACTAAAGTAAGCAACGTGAAACAGACTTCAACAAAACCTACTATCCTATTTAAAACAGTACCATAGCAGACCGGAATTTACAATTATGGTCTGTTTTCAGGAGCCAGCCTTGGAGCAGGCACAAAAAAAGCCCCTAAAGGGGCTTTTTTGCGGGACCTGCGATCATCTATTCTGATTAGTACTATACAGGCTCTTGTATATTATCTCAGATGATGCCGGTCCGTACTAAAACTGTAACTCAGAGCGTTGCCGTCTTCTGAATAAAGTCGTGCTGAACTCCTGCTATATCGTCATCGGAGGAGTAATCGACATACTCCCAACTCGACGGTCTGCTTAGAATCTTATTTGCAAGCTTTGCATTGAGCGCATGGCCGGACCTGTTGGCGATAAGGTAACCGACCACAGGAGAGCCGACTAATGATAAATCGCCCATCAAATCGAGCACCTTATGCCTAACGAACTCATCAGGGTATCTAAGCCCTCCCTCGTTGAGCACCTCGGTCTCACCAATAACAACGGCGTTGTGCAAAGAACCGCCCTTGGCAAGCCCGTTCGCTCTCAGCATCTCGACATCTCTTAAAAAGCCGAAGGTACGCGCACTCGCAATCTCAGTCTTAAAAAGTTCTCCCGAGAGCATGCACCTGTAAGTCTGCTTGGAGAGTATGGGATGCGAAAAGTCTATCGAGTAATCTATCTCAAGTCCCTTGCCGGACGCCGGCAACAGAAGCAGGTGCTTATCTCCATCCGTGACCTTTATAGGCTCTTTTATAACCATGTACTTGCGCGAGCTCTCAAGCTCAACCACCCCGACACCCTCTATCATGCTAACAAGGAGCTCGGCGCTTCCGTCGAGTGCAGGAAGCTCCGGTCCATCGAGCTCAACAACGGCGTTGTCTATGCCGAGCCCATAAAAGGCCGCAAGGATATGCTCGACCGTACTGACCTTAACACCATTTACCCCAAGGGAAGTGGCATAGTTGGTCGCAACCACGTTCGACACATTCGCCTGAATAGGCTGAGAGCCGGGCACATCGGTTCTGACAAAGATTATGCCGGTATCTTCAGCCGCCGGAAGAATGCGCACATTCACGTTATTACCGGAATGAAGTCCGACACCAGCAAAACTTACTATGTTTTTTATACTTTTCTGCATCATAATGTCTATAATACTAGCAACAAGTATGCCAAAATAACAAAAACCTTTAAATACAGGTGTTTACACAAACAAGCATAATCCTACTACTGTGTCAAAAAGACCACAGCAATACGGAATGTCTCTTTTTTACAACACTTTAGACTCTTTTATAGACAAATTACTAAAGGGTTTGGCCAAAGAAAGAGATACTTCAGTCAAGCAGATTGTGCGTAACAAAAGAGGCCTGTCGCTATAAATTATAGCACAGGCCTATATTTGGTGGCAAAAGGTGGTATCGGTTATGCGGAAGAGTGAGATGAAAAAGTAGTGAGAAACTCCATATATACAGGGTTTCATAACTACCCCGAACGAAGGTGCGAAGCTGCCTTCTCAACTGTGCGGCCACCAAAGTAAAATATAATAACCGTCTGCATAATGTCCTTATGAATATCTGTCAGCTTAACGGTCTCGAAACCGAAGTAAGGAGCTAGCACCGTCCATGCGAAGAGGCCGAGTATAAGAAAGGACCAGACGGGACGGTGCGTGACCGTAAGTATTTTCGTCCAGCCAGGCGCCCCCACGGCCTCGTCAGAGGCGAGTTTACGCGCGCCCTGCACGTCAGCAATTGCGGTCTTGTACTCTTCTATAGAGAGACGGCGCGCTTCGAGCTTCAGGTTCTCGCGATCCTCTTCGCTCATGGATTCGGGCAGAAACTTGCCGACAAGGCGGTTAACGACATTGCCAACCGTGCTCTGTATGAGGTCTCCTACTATTGGCGTCAT
>JADFVP010000227.1 GCA_015222595.1 Pseudomonadota bacterium | reverse complement strand
GCTTACGATGGAGATAACGCGTATAGAGGAGACTGAGAAGAAGCGCTTTGCAGAGCTTCTGCATGACGACATCGGGCAGAACCTTGTTGCCGTAAAGATGGCGCTCTCCAATACGCTCAAGCACGCTTCTGAGTTCGAGCCCGTCACCAGAGAGAAGCTCGGGGACGCGAACGTTATACTCGAATCCACTATCAGCGCTATCAGGTCCTTGAGTTCGGACCTCTACCCTGTTACCCCGTATGTCGAAGGGTTGATAGGCAGCAAGGGCCTTGTAGAGGCGATAGAGTGGCATGAGAAGAATATTCTCAATCCGGCCGGAATAGAGACACAGATTGAGATAGGCTCTGACATAGAAGAGTTGGACGGGGAATGCAAGCGGCAGCTCTACAAGATTTTTCAGGAGTCTTTCCAGAACACCATTAAGCACTCCGGAGCAACGAGGGTAACTGTTTCATGCGGCTTTAAGTCAACGGTTCTGCACCTGTCGGTAAAAGATAACGGCAAGGGTTTTGTGAACGGTGATACAGGGTCGAAAAGGAGCGGCGGGGTGGGGCTCAGGCTTATGCGTGAGCGGGTAATATCGATGGGCGGCGAGCTTACGATAGACTCGAATAAAAGTAAGGGAACGGAGATCAGAGCTGTAATTGAAGGGTGCTGGGAGAAGTGTCGGACAGAGGGCTTGACAGACAACAATAAGGAGGGGTAGGAGGATGAGGCAGATAAAGATATTCGTGGCGGACGATCACCCGATTGTACGCAACGGAATAAAATCGATTTTTGCCGACGAAGAGGGTTACAGCATCGTTGGTGAGGCCGACGACGGGCTTAAGGCCTTTCAGGGGGTCTCGGCCAAGCAGCCGGACGTGGCGATTCTAGATATAAGTATGCCGGAGCTTGACGGCATACTCGTTACCGAGCGTATAAAGAAGGAGTTCCCGTACATAAAGGTAATTGTGCTCTCCATGCACCAGAGCCGACAGTACGCAGTAGACGCTTTTAGGGCCGGTGCGTCCGGCTATATCCTTAAAGGAGGCGAGGTCGACGAGGTGCTTCTTGCGGTACGCAATGTAATGGCAGGGCAGATCTACGTAAGCCCGCCGTTGGTTAACGAGATAATGAGCGATTTTTTGGGAATTATCAAGGGAGAGCAGAGCCTTGACCCGATAAACTGCCTTACATTAAGAGAAAAAGAGGTGCTGCAGTTGATAGCAGAGGGGCATACCACCAAAAGGGTTGCCGCAAAACTCTTTCTCTCCGCCTCAACCATTAAGAGCTACAGGGTAAAGATCATGAAGAAGCTGAAAGTAAACGATACTGCGGGTCTTGTAAAGGCTGCGTTGAAAAATGGTCTTATTAAGCTCGAATAACGGTATCTGTCAGGTATCCGGCCTCATTACATCACAACCTGTGATGTCAGCACACCCTTTGGACACTCCAAAAACCACCCTCCAAGCAGGAAAAAACAGTAGGTTTACCGATTGAGTTTTTTTCTGAAATAACCGAGAATATAGGTAACAGACAGAGAAGCTTCTCAGTGGAGGTGGGAGCCGGTACTTTACCAAGGCCTTTCAACTATAACAGCTCATGCGATTTGTACCGTTACTATTCCAAGCTGAGGTAATATCTATTGCCAACCCACTCCAAATACCCCAGGAGACCGCTTTCGCCTCCACTGAGTAGATTCTCTGTTTTAGACCCGCCGCTCTTAAGTTGAGACCGGCGGGTCTTCTTTATTTCAGTCTGTCTCTTTGGCTTTGAGTTAGGTTGGGCAAAAGCGGGGGCAGTACTCTGTTTACAGAAAAAGCAAAAGGGCAGGGGGTTTCCCCTGCCCTTTCGCTTTAAATATTGGAGACTAAATAGTGCGGATGCGAGAGTTACTTAACGGCGTCTTTTAGCGCCTTGCCTGCCTTGAACTTAACTCCCTTGCTTGCTGCTATCTGTATGGTCTCTCCGGTGCGCGGATTTCTTCCGGCTCTGGCGGCCCGCTCAGATACGCTGAATGTGCCGAAGCCGACAAGAGCCACATCTTCTCCACCTGCCAGAGCGCTCGATATCGCGCCTGTAACAGATTTGAGTGCTGTCTCGGCGTCTTTCTTGGATATGCCCGCGTTCTCTGCTATCTTCTCTACCAATCCGTCCTTAGTCATATTACGACCTCCTGATTAAATAAGCATGTAAGGGTAATCTCTTCCATAATGATTTTCAAAATGAGTCTCTGTTTGTTAAAAACTTTTTACCTCTACGGAGTGTGTCTCGCGCCCGTGGCGGGAGGTACGAGACTCACAGAGTCGAAGTTTGAAATTCAGTAGAGTTATACAATATTTTTAGAAAATCCACAAGCTTCTCTTTGTTTTATGTTGAGAAATAAAAACCGACTGTTCAGAGGCCACTTTCGTTTGGTACTTATGGGTGCGTTGAGAGCAGTGTGGCAGGCAGTGTAAAAGAAAAAAAGGGGCTCAGCCTTTAAGGCTGTTCCCCTTTTAAAGATGGTGCCGAAGGGGGGATTCGAACCCCCATGGGTCTCCCCACCACCCCCTCAAGATGGCGTGTCTACCAGTTCCACCACTTCGGCGTATTTAAATTTTTTTCGGTGCCCGTCGTACTACTTTACCGGCTCGGTCTTTTCTGTCTCGCCGGTAGCTGCAGGTTCTGCGGCCTCTGTTGCTGGGGTGCTGACCGCCGGGGTGCTGGACATAATAGAGTCCGTACCGGCCTGCTTTGAGAGGATCGTCAGATAGATCGAGGTCACCATAAAGATAATGGCGCACGCTGCGGTTATCTTGGTCAGCAACGAGGTCGGCCCTGAGGAGCCGAAGAGCGCCTGGGAGCCGCCCCCACCGAAGGTGGAGCCGATTGCCGCGCCCTTGCCGGTCTGCAACAGCACCATTGCTATTATAAGTATGCAGACGAGAATATGGAGTATAACAATTGCCGTAGCCATCTGTACTCTACTCTGTTTGTTTTATGTCGATTGATATTTGTGTGTCGCTGTTGTCGTACCTGAGGCTGTAATTTACCACAAGGTAAGAATTGAGTATTTTACTTGATTGGAAGAAAAAAGCAAGGGAAAAAAGAGTTTGTCGATATGAGTGCAGCATGAGTGAGGCCGGTGTGGGTTTGTGTGGGGCCTGAGTGCATTGTGTGTGTGGTCTCTTTAGAGCTAACAAAGAGCTGACGATTTTTTTAGATCCGGCAAGAGAGTTGGAGAACCGGCAAGCCGATACCGCCATTAAAGCTGGTAAGTGCGCGCCGCCTCTTCAAGCAGACAGCGCCACTCAGGCCGACTCGAACTGAACTATTCTGGCAAAATCCTCTGCCTTGAGGCTGGCTCCGCCAACGAGTGCGCCGTCTATGTTCGGCATGGCCATTAGAGAGTCTATATTGTCCGCCTTTACGGAGCCTCCGTAGATTATACGGATCTTCTTTGCCGCAGAGGTGTCGTAATCTTCATAGAGCAGCTCTCTTATCGAGTTGTGAACCTCTTCGGCGGTCTCCGGCGTTGCGCTCTGACCTGTACCTATGGCCCAGATCGGCTCATAGGCAATGGTAAGCTCCCTTAACGACCCGGTCTTGAGCCCGGCAAGCGCCCGCATTATCTGCCCCTTAACCTTGCTGAGCGTCCGGCCCGCCTCCTTCTCTTCGAGCGTTTCGCCAACACAGATGATCGGCTTGAGCCCGGCCTTTACCGCGGCGTGCGCCTTCTTGTTCACCCTGTCGTCGGTATCGCCAAAGAGCGCGCGTCGCTCGGAGTGCCCTATTATGACGTAACTGCAGCCAATGGCGCGGAGCATCTGGGCCGAGATCTCTCCGGTATAGGCACCGTCCTCTTTCCAGAAGACGTTCTGCCCGGCAAGCTCGATGCCGGAGTCGGCCACGAGGTGGCTTATGTGTTGAATAGAGGTAAAGGGCGGGGCGAGTACGACGTCGATGCTGTCTGTGGACTTGATGAATTCGCGTAACTTCAGTACGAGCTCCGCGCCTTCGTGCACGGTGGTGTGCATCTTCCAGTTGCCGGCTATAAGCGGTTTTTGCATGTCAGCCTCCAGTGGCGTCAACTCTTAAGGTGGCAGTAGAAATTTTTATTCTTATATGGTCAGGCTTCTAAGACGCTCCGAGAAAACAGAGGGCCTATGCCGACTCTTTCTCTTTGCACTGTCTGAGTGCGGCGATTCCCGGCAGGTCGTTATTTTCCAGTATTTCAAGAAAAGCGCCTCCTCCGGTCGATATGTAGCTCATCTTTGCGAACTCGCTCGCGCGGTGCACTGCAACGTCGGTATCTCCTCCGCCGATGATAGTCAGCGCATAAGAGTTTGCAACGCTCGATACGAGGGCGAAGGTTCCACGGCTGAAGGCGTCTATTTCAAAGACCCCCATCGGCCCGTTCCAGATTATCGTCTTGGCGTTCGCAATAGCCTCGGTAAAGAGCGTGACGGTAGCCGGGCCTATGTCGAGCGCCATCCAGTCCTTCGGAATCTCTTGCGAGGTCACGACCTTTGTCTCGGCCTCTGCGCTGAACTTGTCGGCAACGACGAAGTCGACCGGCATGTAGAGCTTTATGCCCTTCTCTTTTGCAATCTGTATCACTTCGCGCGCAGCCTCCAGGGCAGTATCTTCGGCAAAGGACTTCCCAATCTCCTCGCCCATCGCCTTGAAGAAGGTCATGGCCATGCCGCCGCCGATTATAAGCTTGTCAACTCTATCGCAGAGGCTTGAGAGCACGCCGACCTTGTCCGAGACCTTCTTGCCGCCGATTATGGCGACAAAGGGCCTGACCGGCTTTTCCATGGCCATGGTAAAGTACGCAAGCTCCTTCTTCATCAGAAGCCCCGCCGCGCACTCGTCGAGGTGTTCGGTGACCGCCACGTTAGATGCATGCGCCCTGTGCGCGGTTGCAAAGGCGTCGTTTATGTAGACATCGGCCAAAGAGGCGAGTTCGGCGCCGAACTCCGGGTCGTTCTTCGTCTCTTCGGGGTGGAAGCGGAGGTTTTCGAGCAGCACAACGGTGCCGGGCTTCATCTCGTTGACAGCCTTTTTGGCCTCGTCCCCTATGCAGTCAGCAACGAGTTGAACGTCTTGCTCTAAGAGCCTGCCGAGCCGTTTTGCCACGGGAGCGAGGCTCATGGCGGCAACGTGCGTTCCTTTGGGCCGTCCCAGGTGAGAGATTAAAATAACCCGCGCATTTTCGTCCAGAGCGTAATTTATAGTCGGTAGCACGCTCCTTATGCGGGTATCGTCGGTTATTGCGTTTCCTTCGTCTAGCGGTACGTTGAAGTCAACCCTGATAAGAACCCTCTTGTTGCTTATATTGATCTCGTCAATATACTTTATGCCTTCCACTGGTCATACCTCGTTATTCTTTGATCTTCAGGTGACTTCCGGGATGATTTCCGATTAGTCTTTCGAGATACCGTATCCGCCCCGTAACTTTTTAAAGCCCCTTTGAGGCGACGAACTTAACGAGATCTCTCATCCTGCAAGAGAAACCCCATTCGTTATCGTACCACGATAGAACTTTTACCATATTGCCGCCGATAACCTTGGTAGAGAGCGCATCGACTATGGAGGAGTGCGGGTCTGCCTTGAAGTCTATTGAGACAAGAGGCTCATCGCAGTAGCCGAGTATTCCGGCGAGTTCGCCTTCCGCAGCGCTCTTTAGCGCAGCGTTAACCGCCTCTGCTGTTGTCTCCTTCTCGGTCTCTACCACCAGGTCTATTAGCGAGCCGGTCGGCACAGGAACCCTTACGGCAAGCCCGTCGAGCTTACCTTTAAGTTCTGGCAGCACAAGGGCAACGGCCTTTGCCGCGCCGGTTGTGGTCGGTATCATCGAGATAGCAGCCGCGCGTGCTCTTCTTAAGTCAGAGTGCGGCAGGTCGAGTATCTTCTGGTCGTTGGTGTAGGCGTGAACCGTGGTCATAAGGCCCTTGACTATACCGAAGTTGTTGTGCAGAACCTTTGCAACCGGAGAGAGGCAGTTGGTGGTGCACGAGGCGTTGGAGATTATGTTGTGCTCGGAAGCGACGTACTTCTCCTGGTTTACGCCCATGCAGAGCGTAATGTCTTCGTTCTTGGCCGGCGCAGAGATAATAACCTTCTTGGCCCCGGCTGTTATATGGCCCGAGGCCTTGTCCCTGTTGGTAAAGAGCCCGGTGCACTCAAGTGCGATATCTATCTTCAGCTCGGCCCACGGCAGCTTCGACGGGTCTCTTTCTGCAATAACCTTGATCTCGCGGCCATTTACCGTGATACCGGAGTCGGTTGCGCTTACCTCAGCGTCTATTTTACCGAGCACGGAGTCGTACTTCAAGAGGTGGGCAAGGGTATGCGTGTCGGTGATGTCGTTTATCGCAATTATTTCAATATCCGTCTCGTTTAGCGAGGCCCTTAAAATATTTCTTCCGATACGGCCAAAACCGTTGATTGCAACCCTTACCGCCATGCTGCGACCTCCTATTTGTTCAGTTTATAAAAATAGATACTTACGGGGACACATCCCCCACTTCAGTCGTTTCGGTAGCCCCGGCTACAGTCCGTAGAGCTTGAACTGCGCTGTGATATCGGCCACCGGCATCTGTCCCGGCGCGCTCGATTCAGTTATAGAGCCGTAGGTGGTCATGGAGCCGAGCAGAGGAAAGAAGAGCCTCGACCCGGCGCCGTAAGTGCCCATTGCTATTACAATAAGGTCTTTATTCTCCAGGAGCAGTCCTGTTAGAATCTTTAGGTCTTTCGTACCCCTTGCCGTAGTCGCGATCTTTACAATATCGGCACCTTTGGCGCGCGCTTTTGTTATGATTTCGTTCAGTCGCGCTGCGCTCGGTGTTGTCTTGAAGTTGTGATATGAGATAATTACCTGCGAGCCGTGGCTCCGGGCTGTTTTGACCACCGTGCCTACTATCTTGCTCGATAGCTCAATATCGATGATATCGGCAAACGGGGCGAGTAACCCGAACAGTTCTACCCGTTTGGTATCGGAAAGTTCATGCTCTCCGCCTTCCTTGCGGCTCCTGAGAGTAAGAATAATCGGTAAGTTTTCTAGTACCTTAAGCCTTCGTAACCTCTGCGCCACCTTTACCATGCCGGGGTTTGTAAGCCCTTTTAGGGTATCGGCCCTAAGCTCAACCCCCCCTGCTCCAGCCGCCACAGCGCGCCTTAGAGCCGCACCATCTACCGAGCCCATAATAACGCCCGTAATATGGGGGGCCGGGCCGGACTTTAGTAGGTTCTTCATGGTTTAGGTAACCGGAGCGGGTTCTGGCCCATGCTGCGTAATTAGATTGCGGGCCCACGGTGAATTATGGTTTCAAGTATTGAATTTATATTATTTTTGTACCTTTATGAATACTCAATTCGCCCGTAAAAGTCAAGCACAAAGACCTTCTGTATTGGAGAGCACTTTTTTTGGTCGGTTAGAGATAAATACGGAGCGTCGCATACCGTTATCTGAATTTTTTTTAATCTAAGTATTATTAAGAATTTAATCTTGTTTAGGGATACTAAAGGTAATAAACAAGAGGGTCGGACGGCGTTGGGGTAGTATAGAACCTTAACCGATAGTTATCTTACCGGTCACGGCCGTTTGCACTTTTTTATTAGGCCTTTATATGTTATATTGTAACTACTAGAACAGGTATGTGGCGTGCACTCCGGGAGGTGTAGTTAGGGGAGTGCGTATTTTATATGGTTTGGTGGTACAGTGCAGGGGGCGCTGTTACTGAAGGTCTTGTTTTGTAACGGTTTTATTTGATTTTATTTTTTAAGAGGGTTTCGGTATGGGGATATCGACAGTAGTCATAGCGATCTTTATTGCTGCTTCGTTGGGCCTTTCATGGGTCTCCGGCGACAAGGAGCAGGAGCGCCTTCATGAGAGGGTTGCCCAAAGAGGCGTTGAGACCAGAGATGTTGAAAAAGAGCTTGGCGACAAGAACAGACAGTTTGCGAGGCAGTCCAAGGAGCTTAAAAAGGTTAAGTCTAAGCTCAAGACAGAGCTGAGAGCCAAGAAGAAGGTAGAGCGGAAGCTCGCTTATGAGAAGCGGCAGCGCCGGTTGGCCAAGGAGCGGCAGGAGCAGGGCGGTACCGAAGAGAAGTCGGTTGAGGCTCCGGCCAGTGGAAGCGAGAAGGTTACAAAGCGCACCGACGGCGGCACCTATGAGCGTGTTGACCGCGAGAAGATAAGGGCCGAGATTGAGAATAAGGTTAAGCAGGAGATTTCTGAGCTAGAGTCGAAGCTTAGAGCCGTTGAGGAGAGCAGCAGGCGGTTAGAGGCCGAAATGCAGCTCAGGATAGAGGAAGAGGCCAGGAAGAGGGCTGAGGAGGCCTGGACTCAGGCCGAGCTTGCAAGGGTAAGGGCTGAAGAGGCGGCAGCAGAGTCTCTGGCGTTAAAGGATCGGCTCGAGAAGGTTAAGAAGGCGAAAAATGCCGTAGATACCGCGCTTAGCGAGCAGGAAGATGCGCTTATTCGTGCCGAAGAGAGGTTGGCGAGCGAAAGGGTAGAGCGGGAGAAGCTTGAAGAGAGACTTGAGGGCGCCGCAGAGGCCTTCGATATATCGAAGGCTGCGGGTGACGAGGCGATAGAGGGGGCCTCAAGGGCCGTAAGCGCAGCCGAAAAGGCGACGAGTACGGCTTTTGCGCCTGAAGAGATAGCCAAAAGCGCGCACGAGATATCAAGGCTCGACTCCGCTCGTGCTGCCGCAGAGCATGAACTGGCGGCGAAGTCGCAGGAGATCGACCTGTTAAAGTCTCGTATCCTGGAGATCAAGGCTGAAAAAGAGATTGTCTCCGAAGAGGCGTTTCAGAGCGCTAACAAGTTAATAGAATTGAAGCAGCAGCTCGAAATGGCGAACCTTAAAGAGAGTGAGCTTCGCGATACCATAAAAGAGCAGAAGGCTGGATACATGGCCGATCTAGATAACGCCGCTCTGGAGAAAGAGAAGAGTTTGAAGGTCGCTCACGACGCAGTGGTTAGCGAGCTTGAGGTGAAGCTTAATACTGCGAGCCGGAAGCTGAATGAGATGGTGGCCGAGGTTCCTGCGCTTGCCGCCGAGGTAGAGCGTGCGCAGGCTAAAGAGACGGAGCTTGGCGTGGCGTTAAGGGCGTTAAAGAGTGCGCAGAGCACGGAGCTTGCAAGGGTGCTTGGCGAGCAGGAGATAGCCCTAAAGGCGAGCTACAGAGCGCAGAGCGCAGAGGCCTTAAGTGCTCTTCAGGCCGAGGTTGACAGTGCGCAGGCTAAAGAGACGGAGCTTGGCGCGGCGTT
>JADFVP010000040.1 GCA_015222595.1 Pseudomonadota bacterium | reverse complement strand
GCATATGGCGCGCAAATGGTCTCAGGTTCGAAGAGGAGGGCGAGTGGACCAAGGTAAAGAAGCTGGACACTATTCCGGTCTCAGTGGAAATAGAGGTAGAGGGCAAGTACGACGAGACGACCGCCTCGGGCGCAAAGTCTACCTCTTCCGACATGGTCATTGAGGAGGTCGAGCTGATCTCCGGCGGCGCGTTCGGCACAGATGGACGCGTTTCGGCCTACGGGTCAATAGCAATACAGCAGGCCGCCGACGGCACCGTCTCTTCAGCTATTAATAACGCCTATATACAGGTAAACGACCTTGCTGGGCCCAAAGGGGCCGGTAGGTTGAACTTGAAGGCCGGAAAGAGCAGCTTCGGCCTGCCATTTCTTGCCGACTACCAGAAGGCCATAAACAACCGTTATCTTGCAGAGAAGACACTCGACACTCTAACGATGGGCCTGCGCCTCGTTGAGCTGAACGGGATCAAAAAGACAGAGGACGAAGAGTCTTGGGCGCCTACGCACTACTACTCGCTAGGTGTTGCAAGAGGGAACGTTGTGAGCAGCCACAAGTTCAAATCGTTCTACGCGACCTACTCCGTGAACTTCAAGGAGCGCTACTCCGTCGGCGCGATTCTACGTAAGGGCTACGAAACGGACGCGGCCGGCACCTCAGACGTTGAGTATAACAAGTTCGGCGTAGGGGCAGAGGCGGAGCTGGGGCCAGTGGTACTTACCGCCGGATGGTTTGCCTCAAAGTACGACACCGACCCGGACAAGACCAACTATCTCATAGAAGCGCTCTACATGCCGACAACCAAGATAGGCTTCGGGGCCCGTTACGACACCTTAAAAGAGGACGGGAAGAAGAGCGCGGTGGCAACTTCCGTAATGGCGCGGTATAATATACTGACCAACGCGTTTGCACAGTTAGAATTTCGCGGCCTGAGAGACGGCGACTTAGCAACCGGCACGAACGAGAAAGAGAAGAAGGTGCGGCTCTTTCTCGTAACGCTCTTTTAGGTATTAGAAGTGTCGGCCTCTTTTTTGTCGAACTACTATTTTCGTTTTTTCTTTCAGCCCTGTTTAACGACCGGCTGCGCCCTTAAGTAACAGGCAGAGTATGAGTCTACGCAAAGATATAGACACCTTGGACAAGGACATCGCCCGTTTAAGGATAGAGTACGAGCAGTACTTTATGCGGGTACTCAAGCGTGAGCCGATAAAGCTCCGAGCCGATATTGAACGGAGAATTCTTAGACTCTCCAACAACAGCACCTCCAACACGGCGCACAAGTTCAAGCTCAACAGCATTGTAGCCAAGTACAACAGCTACAAGCAGTACTGGGGGCGCATACTCCGCGCCATAGAGGAAGGAACCTATACGCGAAGGGCCGAAGGGGGCGGAGCGCCTATCGCCTCAATTAAACCGCCGCCGGAACCGACAGGCGCAAAAAAGCCGGAAAAGCAGACCAGGCAGGCAAAAGAAGAGTTGCCAAAAACAGGGGCCGACGACTCGATGGAGAAGGCGTACAGCAAGTACGTAGAGTCCCGAAAAGAGCAGAACGAGTCCGTGAAGGGCCTAAGCCTCGACAAGTTCACCCGTAACATCGAGGCCTCGAAGAAAAAGATTGAAGAGAAGTACAAGACAAAGAACGTAGAGGTGAAGGTAACGGTAAAGGACGGCAAGACAAAACTGACGCTCAAGCCGAAGAAGTAACAGACTACCGTTAACGACGAACCGAACAGACAACAGATAATGACAGCACTAGAAGATGGTATAGACAGGGCTTCTCATCTTAGGGCTCAGGTTAAGGGCCGGGGTTTCGGTCTCCTGCTCGCGCTGACACTTATAAGCGTTGCCGCCTTTATACTCTACTTCAACACCTTTTCCAGCCCGTTCGTTCTCGACGACCTTGCGTACATTCAAGAGAACGGCTCCCTTAGAGACCTCTCCAACTTCTGGCCGCCCACCAACACCCGGTTCATCACATACCTTTCGTTCGCTCTCAACTACCGGTTCGGCGGGCCGGGCGTCTTCGGCTTTCATGTCGTCAATACGCTTATCCATATCTTTAACGGCCTGCTCATCTTCCAGATTACGTGCCTGTGCTTTAGAAGCCCAAGGCTCTCCGGCTTCTTGTCGAGCGGTAATGGCGACGACAGCAAGGGCATAATGAGCACCCCGTATCTTCTCGCCCTCTCCGTTGGGCTCATCTTTACCGTTCACCCTGTTCAGACCGAGTCCGTTACATACTTAACGCAGCGCTTCGCCTCGCTAAGTACGCTCATGTACCTGCTCGGCCTCTTTCTCTTTATCACCGCCCGAGTGGCAAGGCGAGCAAACCTTCGCCACGCCTTCTATGCGCTCTCAATCATAGTTGTCTGGTGCGCGCAGATAACCAAAGAGATCTGCTTCACGCTGCCCTTTATCATAACGCTCTTCGAGTTCACCTTCTTTACTGGCAACGAGAAATTGACCCGGCGTCTGGCGCGCCTCGTTCCGTACTACGTTGCTCTTCTAATAATACCGTTCGTTCTCCTCTACCCGTGGCCTGTTGAGTACGGGGCCGGTGGAGTCAGCGAAATGATTATGGACCTACAGGTAGAGGAGATGACAACGCTCTCCAGGTTCGATTACCTCATCACGCAGTTCCGCGTACTCATTACCTACTTAAGGCTTCTGGTGCTGCCTGTGGCGCAGAACTTCGAGTACGACTACCAAGTCTACACCTCGCTCTTCTCGCCAGCCCCGCTCGCCTCGCTGCTCTTTCTGCTCGGGCTCTTTACTTTCGGCGTCTACATCTACATACGGTCGTTCGCGCTGAAGAGCCCGTATCTTCTGCTCGCGGCCTTTGGCATCAGCTGGTTCTTCATAACGATCTCTATCGAGTCCTCCATAATTCCTATTCAGCATGTTATCTTCGAACACAGGCTCTACCTGCCTAGCTTCGGCGCCTTTCTTGCGCTCTTCTCCCTTGCCTATTATCTAATCGACCGGTACGGCTTATCAACACACTCGACCGTAGCCGTAGTGCTGCTCGTAGTAACGCTGCTGCCGCTATCCGTTGCAACGGTTAAGAGAAACGCGCTCTGGGCGGACGAGCTTACGCTCTATGAAGATATGGTGGTAAAGAGCCCGAAGAGAGTTCCGGGGCATACATTTCTGGGGCGCATCTACCACGAACGGGGCAGGCTCGACTCTGCTGTTAAAGAGTTCCGAACGTCTATAGAACTGAAGCCGGACGACGTGCTTGCGCGGTTCGACCTTGCAAATGTGTTGAGGGAGCAGGAGAAGATGGAAGAAGCCATTGGGGAGTTCAAGGCGATACTCATCTACGCACCGGAGCACATAGGGGCGATGACCAACCTCGGAACCGCCTACCTCGTTACGGGCCGCCTGACCGAGGCCGCCACCGAGTACCGCCGGGCGCTCCGGTACGATCCCGGCCACAAAGAGGCGCACTACAATATCCACCTTGCGTACAAGGGGCTCGGAGATAACACGCGAGCAGAGGCGCACTTCAGGCAGTATCAGCTTCTAAACAGGGGCCAACGGTAGAGAGAGAAGTATCAGGAGAAAAAAGAGGCACAAAAAAAGGCCGTTACTTTGCTAAAGAGCAGAGTGCGGCCTTTGAAGAATAGAGAGTATGAAGAGTATGTCGAACAGCCCCTGTAGTCCCCAATAAAAAAAGGGACGCCCCAAAAAGGACGGCCCTCTAAAATCAAACTCTATATACTGACCCTCTAAAAAAAACGGCCCCAAAAAATGGCCCAGGTGGCCCAGGTGCCCAGGTTACTCTTTGGCTGCTATGCGAGCCTCGGCAAGCTCTTTTTCGTTTACCGTACGGGCGTAGTTAGCGTCTTCCGGCTCCATGCCCTCGAGTGCCGCCTCGGCAGAGCCGAGAGAGTCTCGCGCAGCGGCCACGTCGATCTCGGAGAGATAGTCTGCTTCGTCTACCAGAACGACAGTCTTGTCATGAGAGACCTCGGCATAGCCGCGTCCTACGACGATGGTGCCTGTCTCCGAGCCGGACTTGTAGTTGAGCGTGCCGGGCTTTAAGAGGGTAAGGTACTGTGTGTGACCGGCAAGTACGCCGAACTCGCCGAGTTCTCCGGGCGCAGTTACCTCCTCGACCTCTTTAGAGACGAGCTTTCTGTACGGTGTGACTATTTCGAATAGGAAGTTCTCTGCCATTTTTTTTTATCTCTACGCCGGGTGTCTAAAATTCCCCGACGCCGTAATTCAGGTTGATACTACTCTCTATTACGCCACAAGCAGCAAATCTTTTCAGAGGGTCGCGTTCGTTCCTTCAATTCGCTCCACGCGCAGCGGGTTAGACTGAGGCCTTGATCTTCTCTGCCTTTTCGAGCGCTTCGTCGAGGCCGCCGACCATGTAGAAGGCCTGCTCGGGAACGTCGTCGTGCTTGCCCTCGGCGATCTCCTGAAAGCCCTTGATGGTATCGCTGATGGAGACATACTTACCGGGCGTTCCGGTAAACTGCTCTGCAACGAAGAAGGGCTGCGAGAGGAACTTCTGGATCTTTCTGGCCCTTGAAACAACGAGCTTGTCATCTTCGGAGAGTTCGTCCATTCCGAGAATTGCGATGATGTCCTGAAGGTCTCTGTACTTCTGAAGTATCTGCTGCACTTCACGCGCAATTGCGTAGTGCTCTTCTCCGACGATCTGCGGGTCGAGAATTCTGGAAGTGGAGTCGAGCGGGTCAACCGCAGGATAGATTCCAAGCTCGGAGATCTGTCTCGAAAGAACCGTCGTTGCATCGAGATGCGCAAACGTCGTTGCGGGAGCCGGGTCAGTAAGGTCATCGGCCGGAACGTAGATGGCCTGCACCGAGGTGATGGAGCCCTTGTCGGTGGAGGTAATCCTCTCCTGCAGCTCACCAACGTCGGTTGCGAGCGTCGGCTGGTATCCAACAGCGGACGGGATACGTCCGAGCAGCGCGGAGACCTCTGAGTTGGCCTGTACGAAACGGAAAATATTATCGATAAAGAGCAGCACGTCCTGCCCCTCTTCGTCTCTGAAGTACTCTGCAGCCGTAAGCGCGGTAAGTGCGACTCTGGCACGTGCGCCTGGAGGCTCGTTCATCTGTCCGTAGACAAGTGCGGCTTTGTCGATAACGCCGGACTCTTTCATCTCTTCCCAGAGGTCGTTACCCTCTCTGGTTCTCTCTCCGACTCCGCCGAAGACCGAGTAGCCACCGTGCTGCATGGCGACGTTGTTGATGAGTTCCATGATAAGAACGGTCTTGCCGACACCGGCTCCACCGAAGAGGCCGATCTTTCCGCCCTTCAGGTACGGGGTAAGAAGATCGACGACCTTAATACCTGTCTCGAAGACTTCCAACTCCGTGGACTGCTCGTGAAACTCAGGAGCCGCGCGGTGAATAGGGTAAGAAATGTCGGACTGTACGGGGCCGAGTTCATCGACCGGCTCTCCGATAACGTTGAGTATCCTACCGAGCACTCCTTTGCCGACCGGAATTTTTATGCCATCTCCGGTATCGAGCGCCTTCTCTCCGCGCACAAGCCCTTCGGTCGAGTCCATGGAGATGCACCTGACGGAGTTCTCTCCGATATGCTGTGCGACTTCGACGACAAGGTTCCACTCTTCGTCGCTGATGCTCTTATTGGTTACTTTAAGGGCATTATATATGGCAGGCAGTTTGCCGGGTGGGAACTCAATATCGAGAACAGGCCCGATCACCTGTGTAATTCTGCCTATGTTCTGCTCGCTCATGATTAAAAAGACCTCCTTCGATAAAGAAACTTATTCGTATCAACCCTTGAGCGACTCTGCGCCGCTTATAATTTCCATAAGTTCTGTGGTAATGGCCGCCTGACGTATCCTGTTGTACTGGAGCGTCAGCTTGGCTATCATTTCTTTTGCGTTCTTTGATGCAGAATCCATTGCGGTCATCCTGGCGCCGTGCTCGGAAGCCGACGACTCTAGGAGCGCACGGAATATCTGCACCTCTACATACTTTGGAAGCAGGCTTGCCAGCACGGCCTCTGAAGAGGGCTCGTAGAGTATCTCCGACGGGCCTTCTTCTGTAGCAGCTCCTTTAGCAACACTCTCTTCCGGCTCTTCGGTAGCTGCTAAAGGCAAAAGCCTCTGCACCTTCGGTATCTGAGTAAGAGCGCTCTTGAACTCCGAGTAGACGAGGTGAACTTCGTCGAGTTCTCCGTTCAGGAAACGAGTGATCATCTCTGTGGCTATCTCTACTGCCGCCGAGTACTGTGGCCTGCCGTTGCCGGCGACTCTTGCGTCGATAATATTTGCGTTACGTCTGCGGTAATGGTCTCCGGCCCGTTTTCCGACAAGGAACATAGAAGGCTCTGAGACCTCCTCCTCTTTGAGGAAGTTGTCCATCGTTCTTATCAGCACGGTATTGAAACCGCCGCAAAGACCGCGATCTGAAGTAACGAGTATAACCCCGACCTTCGGCCCGCCGATGCCGGACAGAAGCGGATGGCTCTCGGCAGAGGTCTTGGCGGCGAGCGAGTTGGTCAGCTCAGCCATCTTCTCCGCATAAGGGCGCGCTTCGGTTATCTCGTCCTGCGCCCTCTTGAGCTTAGCCGCAGCAACCATCTTCATCGCCTTGGTTATCTGCTGAGTGTTCTTTACACTCTTGATGCGCCGTTTTATGTCCCTAAGGTTTGCCATCGCTCTTCTCTACTTCTCCTCTACAACGAAGAGGCCCTTGAGCTCTCCGAGCGCGGCATCTATCTTCGCCTTGAGGGCGTCGTCTATGTTCTTCTTCTCTCTGATCTCTGTAAGAAGCCCTGCGTGCTTGGAGTCGAAGAAGCTGTGAAGCTCGGCCTCGTACTTCTCTACCGACGCAACAGGGTAGTCGTCTATATGCCCGTTCGTGGCGGCATAGATGCTGAGCACCTGCTTCTCAACGGGAAGCGGCTGGTACTGGCCCTGCTTCAGAATCTCTACAAGACGCGCACCACGAGCGATCTGCTGCTGGGTCGCCGCATCGAGGTCGGAACCGAACTGCGCGAACGCAGCAAGCTCTCTGTACTGAGCAAGCTCAAGACGGAGCGTACCGGCAATCTTCTTCATAGCCTTTACCTGCGCACTACCTCCGACACGGGAAACCGAGAGTCCGACGTTAATTGCCGGACGGATTCCTGAGTAGAAGAGGTCGCTCTCAAGGTAGATCTGACCGTCTGTAATGGAGATGACGTTTGTCGGGATATAGGCCGAGACATCTCCGGCCTGCGTCTCGATAATCGGAAGCGCCGTTAAGGAGCCGCCGCCGAGTGCGTCTGAAAGTTTTGCCGACCTTTCGAGAAGGCGGGAATGGAGATAGAAGACGTCACCCGGATACGCCTCACGCCCCGGAGGACGCCTAAGAAGAAGCGAAAGCTGGCGGTATGCAACCGCGTGCTTTGAAAGATCGTCATAGACGATAAGCGCATGCTGGCCGTTGTCTCTGAAGTACTCGCCTATTGTGCAGCCGGAGTACGGTGCGATGAACTGGAGCGGGGCCGGTGTGCTGGCCGTAGCCGCTACGACTACCGTGTAGTCCATTGCGCCGTGCTGGCGAAGCTTTTCGACTATCTGCGCAACGGTCGACTGCTTCTGGCCGATGGCAACATAGATACAGAAGACGTCTAGCCCCTTCTGGTTGATGATGGTGTCGATTGCAATAGCGGTCTTACCGGTCTGACGGTCACCGATTATAAGCTCTCTCTGACCACGGCCTATCGGAATCATTCCGTCAACGGCCTTGATTCCGGTCTGGAGCGGCTCTTTGACCGATTTTCTGGCGACTATGCCCGGCGCCTTGATGTCAACCCTGGCGCTATGTTTCGACTCTATCGGCCCTTTGTTGTCTATCGGGTTTCCAAGAGCATCGACCACGCGGCCCATCATTTCGGGGCCGACCGGAATTTCGACTATCCTGCCGGTCCTGCGAACCGTGTCGCCCTCTTTAATATGATAATCCTCACCGAGGATCGCGGCTCCGACACTCTCCTCTTCGAGGTTGAGCACCATGCCGAACAGGCCGCCTGCGAACTCTATCAGCTCTCCGGCCATGACCTTTTCGAGGCCGTATATCTTTGCGACTCCGTCACCGACAGAGAGTACAGTACCAACTTCCTGTATATCGATCTCTTTGTCAAAGCCCTTGATCTCGGTCTTTATTAGATTGCTTATCTCTTCAGCCTTTATCATCTCAACCAACTCCTCCCAGAATTTTGTCCTTCATCTGCTCCAGCTGTGTCTTGAGGCTACCGTCTATCAGCAGGTTATCCAGTCTGATAACAAGGCCGCCTATAAGCTCTTCTCTCTTCTCGGCGCTAACGACGACCTCTTTTCCGGTCGCCCCCGAGAGCTTGCCCTCTATTTCACCAAGGGTATCCGCATCCATATCGAAAGGCGACTCCACTACGGCACGGATCCTTCCGGCCTTTTCATCAAGAAGCTTCGTGTACGCCGCGACTATGTCTCCTAAAAGTTTTACCGAGCGGGTACTGACGAGAACCCACATGAACTTAATAACGGCAGTGGTAGACTCTATCTCGGCCCCGACCTTTTCGAGCAGAGACCTGCGCTCTTCGAGGCTGTACATAGGATTCAGCAGAAAGGCCGAAAACTCGTGATTGCCCTCCAGCACCTCATTGAAGTTACCGAGGTCCGCTAGGAACCTCTCGGCAAGGGTCTCCTCTATGCCTATCTCCAGCAGCGACCTTGCGAACCTCTTTGCATTTTCTGCGCTCTTCATCTACTCTTCTTTCCGTTCTTTTCTATTAATTGAGCTTCAGGTTGTCTATGTAGCTTCTGACAAGCCTCTTCTGATCGTCCGGCTTTACTTCGGTTGCCAGAATAGTGGCGGCCATCTCCATGGCAAGCTCGGCGACTTCCTTCTTAATTGTAAGGCGCGCCTTCTTAAGTTCCACTGCGGCCGTAAGCTCGACGCTCGCTTTAAGTCTCTCTGCGGCCTTCTCTGCCTCTACAATACCGCGCGCCTTCTCGCTCTCGCCCTCGGCCCTTAGCTCTGCAGCGATCTCCGCGATGCGGCCATCAAGCGTAGCTATCTTCTGCTTGTACTCAGCAGCCCTGCTCTCGGCCTCGGCCTTCGCCTTCTGCGCCTCTTCAATGGCAGTGGCTATCTCCGCGCTCCTGTTCCTTAAGAGATTGGCGATGACCTTCTTCCAGAGTACGATGACAACAATGGCGAGTACGGTAAAGTTGATTATCTTCCAGAGCATGCCGGAATCGCCGCCGCCTTCGCTCGACGCCGAGGCGATCGCGGGAAGAAGCGGCAGCAGGAATGCGATAAGTGCGGTAACGACCTTGCGGTCGAGCAGCTTCTCGGCAACAATAGCGGAGAGCGACTTTACTTCGTCCTTCAAGCTCGTTAACGCCTCTTTCTTTGCCGAGCCCAGTTCGTTTCTCATAACAGTTAGGTCGTGAGAGACTGAAACCCCTGCGGCCTCCATTATCTCTTTCTGGCGCGCCGCGCCTTCGGCTCTCAGCTTAGCCCGCTCTTCGTGCCCCTTTACTGCGGCCTCCTTGAGCTTAACATCGTAGTCCACAAGACCGTCTTCGACCTCTTTGTTAAGGCCTTCAGCCTGTGCGAGGCTTCCGTCGATACGCTCTTCGCGCTCGGCCAGAACCTTCTGAACGGGTTTGTATAGAAGACGGTTGAGGATAAAGAGAAGGACGAAAAAACCGACCATCTGGTAGAGTATAGTTATATCAAAATCGAGCATCTAAAAGACCTTACTTTAAAACCTTACCCGCAAAGCGGGTCCAGGAAAGTGGTTGCCTAAAACTGCGTACAATACCGACATCGCGCCTGTAACAGACCGAGTTATAACGTAAAAAATCCCAATTGAGCGGGTTTCAAAAACAAATCCCGTCAAAAAAGTCCGATTTTTTTCTCTGTAATGGAAGCGTAGAACAGAGTATTGATAACACTGCACAAGGCCGACTGTCAAGTCTTTTGTACAGTAATAAGGTATGAGCAGAAGAGCAGAAACCGGCTAAATAGGCTGAACAAAGAGCCTCGCCGGCTCTACTTCCCGCCTGTCCCGGCCCCATCAGCTAGAGACGTCTCCGCCGACGACAATTTCCGGTATCCTTAAAGTAGGCTGCGCGTCGGAGACCGGAACTCCCTGACCGTCCTTGCCGCAGGTTCCTATGCCGTAGCCGAGGTCCGTGCCGACCATATCTATCTTCATCAGCACTTCGGGGCCGTTGCCCGTAAGAGTCGCGCCGCGCACCATCTCGCCGACTTGACCGTTTTCGACCACATACCCCTCCGTGACCTCGAAGACAAAGTCGCCGTTAACGGTATTTACCTGACCGCCGCCCATCTTCTTTACGAAGAGGCCCGAGTCTATCGACTTAACTATCTCTTCGGGGTCGGAAACTCCGGGCAGTATCAGCGTGTTGGTCATGCGCACAATAGGACGGTGCTGGTACGATTGCCGCCGTCCGTTGCCGGTGCTCTCCACACCCCACTTCATTGCGCTCAGACGGTCGGCCATGTAGCTCTTTAAAATTCCGTTCTCCACCAAGACGTTTCTCTTGGTCGGGGTCGCCTCGTCGTCGAAGAAGCTCGACCCGCGCTTGTTCGCTATCGTTCCGTCGTCAACTACCGTAACTACATCGGTGGCGACTCTCTCGCCGATCTTGCCGCCGTAGACCGAAAGGTTGTTGAGAGCAAGGTCGGCCTCAAGGCCGTGGCCCACAGCCTCGTGGATCATCGTGCCGCCTGCTTCGCTTGAGAGCACAACGGGCATGGTGCCTCCCGGCGCACGCCGCGCGCCGAGCATAGTAACCGCGCGCTTGGCCGCTATCTCCGCGACTTCCTCTGGAGTGGTTGTGTCGAAAATTTCTAATCCAACGATACCGCCGAGCGGTTCGTACCCGGTCTGCATAACTTCGCCCTCGGCAGTGACTACGCTGCAGACAAAGACTATACCGCTGCGCTCCTCCTCGGTCCACTCGCCAAGCGAGTTGAAGATGCCGACACGCCTGAAGCCGTCGCCGTAAGAGACGCGCGCCTGCTTGACGCGTTTGTCGTACCCCCATGCGCACTTGTCCGCGCGCGTAACGAGTTCTATCTTCTGCTCAAGCGGCACGGTGGCGGGCGGCTTTACTATATCAAAGCCCTTGGCAACGGACTTGGAGACTGGGCCGATGTCGGCGAACTCAACTCCGTCCCGCACCCCTCCGGCAACGATTGAAGCGAGTTCAACTAGCCCACCCTCAGTGGTGTCGCTGGTGTAGGCGTAGTACGTCTTGGCGTTAGATATAACGCGAATGCCGCACCCACGGTCGCGCCCGGCGACAACGCTCTTTATGTGGCCCTCTTCAGCGATAATCGCAGCACTCCTGCTATCCTCCAAAAAGAGGTCGGCGAACTCGCCGCCGTTTACGAGAGCTGCGCGGATTACCCGTGCCGGATCGAACCCTTCTAAAATTCCCATTATGTAAAGACTCCTTGCTTATTATTACAGTAAAAAAAGATGTCTGGTTACGCTTTGCTAAACCAACCTACAAAGGCTAAAGCCGTCTACCTAAGCAGCAACACCCCAAACCTCGGCAGCCTCAAACTCCCCAAGAGTACCCGATAAAAATGGGGCGACCGCCCCCCCGCTACTTCTTCTGCGTCGTACGAGCCTTGGCCTTGAACATCTGGCACTCCAGCCCCGAGTTATCGAAGACCACCTGAGAGGGCAGACGGTTGGTCTTGAAGTTCAAGGCCTTGCACCCCTTGCTGAAGCGTTTATCCCAGGTTATATAAAAGTGGACGCACTTGAAGCAATCTACCCTGTTGCGCTTTTTCTCCATACTCTTCTACTCGTGTTCCGCTCTTGCTCTGTTCCTGAACCGACCGAAAGCGTCCCTCAGTTGGCCGCTCCCTCTATACCGTCTATGTAGGCGTCTATCGCCAGACGCCTGCTCTCTTCGAGATCGACAAAGAAGACCGCCATGCCGGGGTGCGTCACTAGTCTTCTGAACGGGTCGTTCGGGTTGGAGATGATGCTGAGATCTTTGTTGACAGCTATATTATAGATAACGCGCGCCTGAGTCTTGAACTTGCCCTTGACCCCGGGTACCGAGAACTCAAGGTCGCAGATGGCGTTTGCCGCGCAGGGGTGGAGCGTTATGATGAACATGCCGTCGCGCGAGAGCTGCGCCGAGTTGGTCATCATCGTGCGCTCCGGGGTCGTGACCGTAACCGGTAAGGTGATCGGCAGGCGCGGGTTGCGCTTTACCACCTTGTTATAAAAGAAGGCCCGGTTCACCACAAAGGCCATCTCCTCCAAGGGGGTCTGCCGGGTGATAACTCCCATAAGCCCCGCGCCCTTCAAGCGCGCGCCGTCTACCTCCGAGATCGACTCTGCGTAGCCGGGGTCTTTGTAGAGCACAAATGGAGCTGCCGTCTCTTCTAACGCTCCGAGCATGGCGGCGATGTCGCTCGCCCCCCTGACCTCAAAGAGACCAACCTCCTCGGAACAGACCAGCCCCTCGACCGAGTAGTCCATGGGCCCAGCTACAACTTCGAAACCGCAGTCGCCGAGAGACTCGAAGAGCTGCCCGGTAAAGAACTCTGTGTTGCCCTGCATTCTTACCCTACCGTTCATTTGGCTATCCCCTGTAAGGTTATCTTGTTCATCTTAATGGCTGCAATAGCCGCGCGGTGCTGGCGTGTAGCAAACTCTCGGAGGGCACTGGTTCCGGGCCACGCATTCGACACCTCGTTATACGGCTGCCGTTTCGAGAAGAAGATTCTGCCGCCGTGGTAGACCACGGTCTCTATCTGCGGAGCCGCCCCTCCGACCACCTCTGTCTGGACGTGGAAGACGGTCTCCATATGTTCGACGTTGTCGTTGAAACCGAAGAAGTCGCGCTCTTCTTCTACAGGTGAAGGTGACGACGGGCCCGGCGAACCCGAAGACGCAGAGCCGTCGGCCCTGTCAAGCTCGGCAACCTCCGCCCTTGCAGCCTCTCTTGCGGCCTCTATGGAGGACGGCTCCGCAAAGAGCGCAGCAGCGCCGGAGACCGGACTAGGTCTTTTCATAAGCACCTCGACCACCTTCTGCACATCGGCATGCGACACCTTTGCGGCGGGGTCGAGCATAAAGGGGCGCATCTTTCTCGCAGCGGCCTTTATCGCCTCCCTCGTGTAGATGGTTCCTATGAACTCCGGGTCTATGCCGAGAAAGGTATTGGCCGCCCCCTGAAACGCCTCGACCACGCGCTCGTCCTTTTTGCTCGACGCCATGTTAAGGAGCAGTTTCGGTCTGTAGCGCTTTATCTCGAAGAGCGCCTGCTCGGCAGCGCGACGGTCCTGCTTAGCTATCTTCTCGCAAAGGTCCGAGAAGGTCTTTACGCTGCCCGGCCCCCTGGGGTCGGTCGATTCGGTAATAAGGTCGGTTACAGGCTTGTTGGCACTGAAGGTCCGCATAAGCCTTCTGTAGACGAAACTCTTTAAGAAGAGGTAGGTGTTCTGAATAGAGGCGGGTTCGGGCACCAGCACTACTATGCCTTCGTTGGAGACGGCAAAGAAGTCGAGCACGTTATACGACGTACCAGCGCCGAGGTCTACGAGAATATAGTCGGCGTCGAGCGACTTGATGCTCTTTATAAGGCGCTGCTTGCGCGCGTACTGGGGGTTCGCAATGCCTAAGAACTCTCCGCCGCCGGTAATAAGGCGCAGCCCCTCGACAGGGGTAGGCAGCGAGGTATCCATTAAAGAGTCTGTACGCCCTTTAATAAAATCCTCAAGCCCCCTTTCAGGGAATTTGATGCCGAAGTAGGTGTGGAGGTTAGCCCCGCCGAGGTCCGCATCGACCAGCACGACCTTCTTACCGGCCATAGCAAGCGCGCAACCGATGTTCGCAGTAGTAACGCTCTTGCCGATGCCGCCTTTACCACCGCCTACCGACCATATAGTTTTTTCACGGGCCATTTCTGTATTTTTATCTCTTTAATTTATGGTTGTCAACTATATTTAGCCAAAAAACCGTGTAAAACTAAATCCTTGACATGAATTACCGGTCTATAGTAAATTTAGTCACAATGATAAAGTGTCAAAAGTATAACCTGGTTATACTCTAATGAAGTGCAAAACTTAAGGTTACGACTGTGAAGACTCGCCGACCAACAGACGCGCCCTCTGCAGCAACTCGCCTGCTCATCCTTCTTTTTCTGGGCGTGCTGACGGTGGGTTGCGGTATGTCTGGCGCCGATATAGAGCGGTTCGCAAAGCAAGAGGTCGGCAACCTGTCGGGCGAAGAGATCGACCCGCAGAAGAAAAAGATAGAGACGCTCGACCCCAAAGAGATACAGAGCTACTACGACAAGTTCAACAAGTCTGTTGCCGGAAGAACAAGCTTCCAGACCGGCACAAAAGATATTGTCGCACTCGACGTAATGCCTAAAGATACGAGCGGCGAGGTCAACTGGACCGCTGCAGTAACAATGGGGATTATCGACCCGGCCCCATCCATCGATATGGACGTCATAGACGAGCCGCCCTTTGAACTCAATATCTTTATAGAGGCAAAGGTTCCGCTCATGGCCAACGTCCTGTTTCCCCACTCCATCCACACATACTGGCTCAAATGCTCCAACTGCCACCCCGGCATCTTCCTGCCGCAGGTAGGAGCCAACGACATAAAGATGAGCGAGATTTTCGAAGGCAAATGGTGCGGACGCTGCCACGGCAAGGTCGCGTTCACCTTCTGGCCGCGCGCCAACTGCGTCAGATGCCATATAATACCGAAGGGGCAGTCTCTAAGCAAAGAGCACTGGCAGTAACAGACGCCAGGGCCGTAAAACTTTCGAGCGCACAAAAACGAAGATCAACGACGCTTCTACCTGCATGGGACCGACAGAACAATAGCTGTTAAAGTTCCGCCACTGCCTACCGACATGTAGTAGATAGCAGACTCGACGGAGCGCTTGACTTTAACAGTACGAGCAGGTAGTATTTTCCTACTATAAGGTAATAACTTGCCCTGCAAGCCTATATAAATAGATAGTACAAGAGCGACTGAACAACGAGGGAATAAAAATATTATGAAAAGTCATATCTTCAAAAGTATGAAACGGCTGCTCCTGCTGGCAATAGTGCCGGTCCTTTTTATCGGTTGCGCAACCATAGAGCTGCCCGACCTCGTCTGGCCCGAGCCCCCGGAGATACCCCGCATTAAGTATACGCGTCAGTACACGGGCGGGTCCGACTTTCAGTCGAAATCAAAGGCTGCGGATATACTGCTCGGCGCCAAGCGCGCCCTCGTGCTTAAAAAACCGAAAGGCGTACACGTTGCCAAGGACGGAAAGATCTACGTAACAGACACGGCAGCCAGCGATGTCTTTATCTTCGACCCCGTCAACCAGTCGGCAAACTCCGTAAACACCATGGGCGCAAGGTACTTCTTCAAACCCATCGGCGTGACGACGGACGACCTGAACAGGATCTTTATAACGGACTCTCAGACCGACAAGGTCACCGTGCTCGACCAGGAGGGCAAGGTTCTCGCAACTCTCTCACCGAGAACACCCTTTAAACAGCCGAGCGGCATAGCGGCAGACTCCGAGCACAACAGGCTCTACGTAATAGATACCCACAACCATCACATCGAGGTCTTTGCCCTCGATACGCTCAAGCACGAGGATACTATCGGAAAGCGCGGCAAGGACGAGGGCGAGTTCAACTTCCCGTCGAACATAGCCATCGACTCCGAAGGCCACGTCTACGTTGTAGACACCATGAACGGCAGGGTACAGATATTCGACTCCGAAGGGCGTTTCATCAACATGTTCGGTCAATTCGGAGACATACCCGGCATGTTCGCTCGGCCCAAGGGCATCAGCGTTGACAGCGAAGGGCATATATATGTTGTGGACGCCGCTTTCAACAACGTACAGATTTTCAACTCGGAGGGCGAGCCGATGATGGCCTTTATAGGCTACGGAGACGATCGCGGTGGAATGATACTGCCCTCCGGCATAGCGCTAGGCCCTGAAGACTACGTTTACGTCATAGACTCATGGAACCGCAGGGTAAAGGTACTGGAGTACCTTGGAGACAAACATGCAGAGCGCGAGAAGACCGGAAGAGTCGCTCCTGTGGAGCCTGCCAAGAAGAACTGACCGGCTGTGGCATAAGACGGCATCTATACAAGAAGCATCTATATAAGAGGGAGCAGAGACCAATCTCTGCTCCCTCTTCTCTTTTTCCAACCCCCCGCCCAAACCATCTACTTAGCTACTCCGAACATACCCAGCCTATAAAGGTACTTTAAATTAGTGCATCACAGGGTCTAACAGAAGCCCCTTTAGGTGCGCCGCTGCCCTGAACGGACCACCAGGGGGCGAGAATTGCCGAAGACTCGCCGGAATACTCTACCTAAGAGCGCAGACCCAGCCCGTCTCTGCCTGTT
>JADFVP010000226.1 GCA_015222595.1 Pseudomonadota bacterium | reverse complement strand
ATCTTATAACAGCCCCTGTAGCCGCCTACACCTATACGGCGCGAGTTACAGGCTCTATAGGCAACGCGTACCAGCTTCGCATAGCGCACCCTGACGAAACGGCCTTTAGCGCGGCCAATACCTGTGCAGCCCCGATAGCTCCACCGAATACGGCGTGCTCAAGGGCGCTCATTTCGCTCGGAAAGAACGACAGCAGCTACCGTGAGGTCTTTGCCGCTGCAAGTAGATAGCAAGCTCTGTTATGTATAACTTTGAAGGTCATTGCAGATGAATGTATTTAAAAAGATAACCGGCGGACTGTTCATGCTCTTGCCGATTCTATGCCTCTTTATAGCAGCAGGCCTCTTTGCGCCTGCTGCGGCCTCCGGTGCAAATACCTTCTCCGTAACACTTCCTGCCTCAACAGAGATAACCATGCAAGACGCTGACGCAGTGCTGCCTGTCACAATAACCAACGACTCCGCAACTAAGAGCATACGCGACATTACCTTTACGATAGATACGGTAAAGTACTCCTTCAGTTCGGCTACTGTTGCGCCCTCGGGCTGGTGTATAGACTCTGTAGCAACAGGCTCCATAACCTTTGCGCTCACACAAGCAGGCGGGGCGTGCAGCAACGGAAATACCGCAAGCAAGATTCTTCCCGGCGCGAGCCTGCTCTTCGACCTGACTCTAGAGCCCGTGGCTGTTGCTCTCGACGTAACTGCCGAGACGTTAACCGGTGTGACTGTTACAAAAGAGAACGGCTTTTCTTTACTTGGGGCCCTTCCGACCTGGACGCTCCGTTCGCTTGAGACCACAATGACTAGCCTTGCAGAGTCCGTCGGCGTTGGTGGCGAGATAACGGTAACGCTCTACTTAACCAACCGCACCACCTCTACGCTAACCGCCTTAGAAGCAACGCCCGGGCCTCCTACGGCCTCTAGCGCGATAGTTACCAACACAGACGGCCCCTTTTACGGTACGACGCTTACGCGCGGAAACACTACCGCAGCAGCCACCTCCATCTCCGTTGATTCCACTGCCGACTTCTCCTCTTCAGGCACTATAAAGATAGACTCAGAAGAGATCTGCTACTCGTCCATTACTGCAACCTCTTTCGGGGCTATTACTCGCGGGTGCAACTCCACTGTGGCCGCTAGCCACTCGAACAACTCGGTGGTCTACAACCTTACGCCCTTTACGCTAGCCGCAGACGAGTCCGGCACAATATCATGGACCTTCAGCGCAGACTCCACAGGAGAGGTCTACTTTACGACAGTAGCCGCTAACGGAGCCGCTACCGCCAAGAGCGAACAGGTTACCTCGAACAGAACGGTCATAGGCGACTTTACAGCCATCCTTACGGTTTCGCCTGAGGCGGTAATCACCGCACAGACCGCAACCGCTACGCTTGTGGTGCAGAACAACGGCTCGACAACGCTCTACAACGTCGCCCCTACACTGCCTACGGGCTGCGTCGGCGGGGCAACAGAGAGTTACGTCTCCGGCCCTGTGCCCGCAACCATCGCCTCGCTTGTCGCCGGCTCTACCGGAGCCTTCGAGTGGACGTACGCCATAACAGGGGCCGAGGGCGACGCCTACTGCCTTATCGGCACTGCCACGGCAGACGGCCCGGTTGTTACCAACACGGCTACCTCGAATACAGGTACAATCTCCCACTACTCTGTAACGCTCACTCCAGCGATCATATCGAGCGGCGCAACAAACCAGACCCTTTTATGGAATATCTATAACGGCTCCGGTTGCTCCATACGGTCTGTTGATATTACGCCTCCTGTCGGGGCCGGAACGTGGACCTGTGGCTCTGTTACTGCTCCTGCCTCATGGAGCGGAGCGTGCGGAGCTCCCGTTGCATACTCTTCGGGCGGCGCGGGTACCGACATCGCCTCCGGCGGGTCGGGCCAATTCGGTATTACCTTCACAACCACCGAAACGGTCACATCCGACACAGTACTCTCTTTTCCCGTAGATATATCCGCACGGGGCTGCGGAGGCACCACCAGCACGCTCGGCAGCTACGTTACTCTCTCCCAGTTCGCCATCTCACTCGCTCACACGCCTGTTGGCCCGATAGACGCAGACGGCACGGCTGCGTATACAATGACGGCAACGCTAACGAAGAACGGGGCCGCGCTCTCGGGCAAGACCATAGATTTTACCACCACCAACGGCGTACTCTCGGCAACCACCGGAATTACGGACGAGACCGGTGTCGTGACTCTAACGCTTACGGCCCCGACCTCCACGACCGATACCTCGGCAGACGTGACCGTTACGTACCTGTCCATCTCAGCTACCGACACCCTTAGCTTTACCGGCTGGAACAAGGCCAACCTCCAGTACTGGGGCTCGCTCACACCGACCCCGGCTTCCGTAGACTGCGGCGTCTCTGTATACTTTACGCTCGACATAAGAAACATCCACCCGACCTTCTCCATGAACCTCGACACCCTTAGCTACTTCGCTTTCAACGACTCTGCGGCCGGGGGAGGGGCCACCTATATAGCGTACCTGAACGCACCAGTTACTATTCCGGCCAACTCGACCGTAACGGGCGTGCAGTTCGGCCCAGTGGCCGTTGACTCCGCATTTTTAGCCGGAACCTATACGCCAACGTCAAACTCCGCACCTCCTCCAGAGAGCGGCCTCTTCTTCTCCGACGGCGGAACTAACGACCAGTACAGGGGAGTTAGCGATACGGTAACGGTTGGGGGTAGCTGCGGCGCCTCGACCATCGACATTATCGAATGGCACGAGATGCGGTAACACTCTTGGCAAGAGCACTTCTTTTTTGACCTCGAAATAGTCCTCGTAAAAAAAATCTAAAAAAAACAAAAAAAGGGCTTGACAGAACCCAAAAAGGCAGCTATAACTGTAGAAAAATATATTCATAAATATAAATGAATTTAAGTCTGTCTTTCTACACCTTGGGCCTATTAAGAATAAAGAAGATTTCTCGTTTGACCGATATAGAATTATTGGGAATAAATTTTCATATTTTGCAGTGATAGTCGCAAAAAAAACAATCAGGAGTTAGTGCGATGAAGACGTCACAGATTCTCGAAAAGACCGGCATACCCCGCCACAAGCTCTACTACCTTGAGCAGAAGGGCTACATAAAGCCGCGCAGGGTTACTGCCGGGGATCATGAGATAAGGGAGTACTCCAAGAAGGACTTCCTGATGGTAGAGACCTTGTGGAAGTACCTGCAGATGGGCTTTAAGCACAAGATGGCGTACGCAAAGGCCACAGACGATATTAAGGCCGCCGCAGGCGGCAACGGAACGAAACCCAAAGCCGTAACCAAGAAGAGGAGCTGAGGCAATGTATCAGAAGTTCTTCTATCTAAAAGAGATGCCCTTTCACGTAACGCCCGACCCGAAGTTCCTTTACCTCGGCACAAAGCACCGTGAGGCGATAGAGCTGCTACTGTACGGGATAAATAAGCGCAAGGGCTTTATCGTCTTAACTGGCGAGGTAGGCACTGGCAAGACGACTATCTGCCGCGCGCTACTTGAAAAGCTCAGCGACAAGACTGAGACCGCTCTGGTCTTAAATCCGCTGCTTGGGCCTGACGAGTTGCTAAAGACCGTGACCAACGACCTTGGGCTTGTGCCCGACACAGAGCCCGAGAGTCGCGAGTCGAGCGTAAAGTCGCACCTCGACGTGCTGAACGCCTTTCTGCTCGACATAACCGAGAAGGGCGGCAACGCGGTCGTTATAATAGACGAGGCGCAGAACCTGAGCGCGCGGGCCCTTGAGATGTTGAGACTCATCTCGAACCTCGAGACCGAGACCGAGAAGCTCATACAGATAATACTCGTCGGACAGCCGGAACTGAAAGAGAAGCTCGCAAGGCGCGAACTGAGGCAGTTGAACCAGCGCATAATCGTCAGGTACGACCTCGCCCCGCTTGACAGAAAAGAGACTGGCGCGTACATACAGAGCAGACTCTTTATAGCCGGAGGCTCAGGGTCGGTGGAGTTTACAGAAGGCGCTGTTACGGCTCTGTTTGAGGCCACCGGTGGCGTGCCAAGAATGATAAACATACTCGCAGACCGCGCGCTCACCGCAGCATTCGTGAAGAGCACAAGAGAGATAACTGCCGAACTGCTCGGCATGGCAATAGATGAGCTTACTGCAGAGGGGTACTTCGGCAACTCCGAGGATGTATCTGCCCTCAGCTTCGGGAGGCTTACTCCATATGTGGCAGCGCTTAGCTTTTCGGGTGCATTCGGAGCCGGCTTCTACTGGGGCCCAATGCTCATAGCAAAGACGGGCTTCAGGCTCGTTCTTCCTTAAACATTAGAAAATTGAAGTGCCGGTGTGAATGACCGGAATAGAGGAAAATGAGTCTAATACATCAGGCATTAAAGAAGCTCGATAATAACGACGGCCCCAGAAAGACCACGGCAGCGCCAAAGGGGCCTGTAGAGAGCGGGACAAAGCGCAAGAAGGTACTACTGGTACTGATGCTCGCTTCCATACTTTTTCTTGCCGTAGTCTACATCCTGAAGTACACCGGAACGACCGGTCCGGCGGAGTCGGGGATTGCCCTCCCCAAAACTGTGGCTCAGCCGGGCCGGGCTGCTGAAAAGAAGACGGTCGTTCAAGTGGCCGATAAAAGTTTTTCCGATAAGAGTAGCGCAGGTACGGTTAAGGCCGTATCAACAGAGACGAACAAGAGCGCACCTAGCGCGGCAACCGGAGTCGAGCTTTACAAGGCCGCCAAGTACGACAAGGCTATAGAGGTTTTTATTGTGGCGCTTACGAATAGCCCTGATGATCCTGTACTCAATAACAACATCGGGCTCGCCTACTTTAGCGCCGACAAAAGGGATGAGGCCAAAAAACACTTTACTGCTGCACTGGCAACAGAGCCGCGGTACGCAGAGGCGATAAACAATTACGGCGCAGTTGTCGCCTCGGAAGGCAAGTCGCGTGAGGCGATAGGGCTGTACAAAAGAGCGATAGCCATAGATCACGACCTCGCCAGTGCGCACTTTAATATCGCTGTAGAGTACGAACGGGTCGGAAAGTACACAGAGGCGCGGCGGGCGTATGAAGAGTACCTGAAGCTGGGCAAGAATAGAGACTACGGTAAAGTCGTTAAACGGATAGAAGAGCTAAAGGCGGCCGAGTAGAATGGGACTCTTTGGTGATAGCAATATAATAGCCGTTCAGATAGGCAGCCACTCTCTTAAGGTCGTAAAGCTAAAGAGCGGCACAGGCACGCCTGTGCTCTCGGCTGCGTTCAGCACAAAGATGCCCGAAGGAATCGCTGAGCGCGCCGACGTTGCAACTTTCATAAAGGACGCGTTAAAGGCGCATAAGGTTCAGGGCAGCATCGCAGCCACTACGCTCTCCGGGCACGAGCTGGTCTCTCGCCAGTTGAGTCTGCCGGTCATGCCGGAGAAGGACCTGAGGGAGGCGGTGATCTGGGAGATGAGAAAAGAGACCGGCATTCCGGTTGAAGAGCTTGTGACAGACTTCATGGTCTCCTCTGCTGCGTCTACGGACGATAACAAGATATCTGTTGCTGCCTTTGCGACCAGGAGCAGCGAGTCGTTATCGATAATCTCTACGTTCAAGGACGCCGGGCTGGATCTCAAGCTCCTTAGCGTAGAGCCCGCTGCGCTTCTTACCGTCTTCGACCACAACAACAAGTGGGACAAAGACGTCAACTACGCGATGCTCGCCATAGGGGACAAGTCGAGTACGCTGGTAATAGCCAAAGAGCGCAAGATACTCTTTACGCGCGAGATAACCTTCGGCGGCGACGATATTACTCGCTCCATAGCGGCCGGACTCCACATAGACAGCACCGCGGCCGAAGAGTACAAGATGCGCTGGGGCCTCGACGTACCGGGCGAAGATGCCGAGACCGTGGGTCTTGCCATGAGGTCTCTTGTAGAGAGGCTCTGTATAGAGATACACCGTTCGATAGACTACTTTCAGGCGCAGTTCAGGGGCGGGGCGGTGCCGAGTCTCTTTCTCGCTGGAGGCAGCTCTCTCTTAAATGGAATAGACGATTTTATCTCCGAGACCATAGGCATTGCGTGCTTTAGCCACGACCCGTTCAAAAAGATAAAGATACCAACGTCCATGGACAAAGAGGCCGTGCTCGCACTCGGACCGTCGTTAAATATCGCCACAGGGCTGGCGCTGAGCAGGTACTGATGATAAAAGGCATAAACCTTATACCGGCAGAGATACAGGCGAACTGGAAGAGGCGCAAGGTAAGGGCCGTCTTCTATACGGCCGCTGCCATCTATATTCTGCTCTTGGGCGCCCTGTACTACAATATACACTCAGGGGTTGTTGCAAAGAGAATAAAGCTCGCCAACCTGGAAGAGCGCAAGCTCAGCATAGAGTTGCAGGGGGCCCAGTACCAGAGCCTTACGGCAACCATTGCCGGGATTAACAACAATGAGCGTGACCTGAAGAAGCGGCTCGACCTAGCCTCAGGCCTTACGCGCGACCGCGTGCTCTGGAGCACGGTCTTAAAACGGATGAGCAACGATCTGCCAAATGGAATCTGGCTAAAGAGCATAACGACCTCTGATGCTCCGAGCAAAGCAGGAGCAGGTGCTGGAGACAAGCAGGTACGGCTTCTGGGCAGCGGTATCACACCGGGCTCTGTCTCAGACCTTATCTTTACGCTTGAGAACTCCGGCTACTTCTCCAACGTGCAGCTGGCCTATACGCAGAAGAAGGAGCTAGAGGCCGGCACTGTCTACGACTTTGAGGTAATTACCCGGTTAAAGCGCGGGGTGGAGGGTATCTATGGCTGGTAACAAGCTCATCGAGCAGATAAAGGGAATCGATCTCAAGGCCCTTAACGCCTACAGGATAGAGCTTCTCGGCACGGCGATAATGGTCGGTTTCGGGCTGCTGTTTCATACCTATATCTATCAGGGCGAGGTTGATAGTCTAAAATCGCTAAAGTTGCAGATAGGGGCCAAAGTGACTGAGATAACGGTGGTAGAGGCGCGGAGCAAGGCGATAGCCGGTCTTAAGAGTTCGGCCAAGAGGAGCAAGGCAAAGCTCGAGCGCGTTGAGGCGCGGCTTGAGAGCCTGAAGGAGAGGCTCCCGTCTACGAGGCAGATTTCCACCCTTCTGACCGAAATCTCAGGTGAAGGCAGGGGAGACGGACACCGAGAAAACGTAAAGGTAAGCTCAATAAAACCGATGGCGAGTGAAGAGAAGGGCGAGCTTGTCAGGCTGCCCTTTCAGGTAAATCTCGAGTCGGGCTTCTTCTCGTTCGGCAACTATGTCGAGAGGCTGGAGAACCTTGAGCGCGTAATAGTCATAGAGAACTTCAAGATAGAGGCGCCGGAGAGCGCGGCAAAAGAGCCGGACGGGACTCGCACTCTAGCCTCGCAGGTCTACCTCAGTGCATATATACTCGGGCCCGGCAACTGACTTCAGACAGATACTTTAACCGTACTATGGGGGGTAGTTTATGATTGACAAGAGAGTACTCTTTCTAGAGGCATTTATTGCTATCATGGCGCTTTCACTGCTCTTGGTCTCATCCGTTGCGCACTCAAAGGAGAGCGCGGCTTCGGCTGCCGAGTCGTTAACGTTCATGGCCGAGATGCCGGGGCCGCCGGAGCGTGCGGTGCACTGGGGTAGAGACCCCTTTGTGCCCCTTGTAAGCGGGTCGGACTCTCCAGAGATGAAGCTCACGGCAATCTTCTTCAACGACACCACCCCGTCTGCCATAATCAACGGAGAGATAGTCTATAAAGAGAGCACGGTAATGGGTCAAAAAGTTATTGATATAGAAAAGACCCATGTTATACTTCAGGGAACTTTAGGCCAGATACTTCTGGAGATTGCCAGGTTGCCAAAATACCCGAAGGCCGAGCAGAGCCCGGCGTCGGAAACATCATCCAAGTCTGGCCCAATGGCCATTAACAGTAAATAGACAGGGCGGTAATACTTACATGGCCTTCGAGACTTACCAAAACAGACAGACCCACCGGGTGCGCTCCTGGCGCTGCCGTGGACTGTCCGTCTCTTTTCTAACCCTGCTAATTTCCATTTTTCTCTCTTCAGTAGCTTTTGTTGCCGCCCCATCCATTACGGCCGCTGCGAGTAGTATAAAGGCTGAAATAGAGGCCGACAAGCGTCTCTTCTCCATGGAGATACGCGACGGCGAAATCTCGGATGTACTGCGTGCGCTAGCGTCTCAGAGCGGTTTTAATATCATCTTAGGAGACGGCGTAACCGGCACGGTTACGCTCAGCTTCACAGACATTACCTTCAAGAACGCTCTGGAGATAATAATAGAGGCCAACGGCCTAAAGTATACTATTAAGAATAACGTCTTCTGGGTAGGTAAAGAGGTGGACCACTCTTTAGACATGACCACCAGGGTCGTGCGCTTGAACTACGCCAACCCCGCAGAAATGGCCGAGCGGCTAAAGAGCACTCTGTCGGCTAGCGGAGCGGTGGAGTTCGACACCAGAACAAGCTCCGTTATTATCAGGGACTTTGCAGAAAATATCGCTAAAGCCGAAGAGCTTATAGGCTTAATGGATATTCAGGCCTCTCAGGTCGTAATAGAGGCCCGCATAGTGGAGGCAAGTAGCAACTTCACCAAAGAGCTTGGCGTGCAGTGGGGAGGCGAGTACTCAAGCTCCGGGGACACGATAACCGGAAGCTCGCAACTGCCTGACTCTGACGGAGGCAGAAATTTCGCCGTCAACATGCCGTCGACCAACGCGAACGCGGGACTCGGAATCATCGTCGGCTCGCTGTCCAACTCATTGACGCTCGACATAGAGATCTCGGCTGCGGAGTCGAAAGGGGAGTTGAAGATAATATCTAGTCCCAAGATCTCTACGCTTCACAATAAGACGGCCATGATACACTCCGGGCTGACCTTCAGGGTAAAGCTCTCCCAGGCTGCAACCGGTACGACAACCGGAGAGACCACTGCAGGGCTCGAAGAGATAAAGACAGGAATAGACCTTATGGTGACCCCGCAGATATCGTCAGACGGTTTTGTCATGCTCGCCATAGAGACCAACAAGAGCGACCCCGATTATACGCACACGGTAGACGGCATACCGGGAGTTTCAGAAAAGAGCGCAAGTACGCATGTGCTGGTAAAGGACGGAGAGACCGTTGTTATAGGCGGGCTCTACAAGAGCATAAACTCGGACGACACAAAGGCCGTGCCGGGGCTCTCCAAGATACCGCTTCTGGGCTACCTCTTCAAGAGCAGCGCGCTTAACGAGCAGCACGAAGAGCTGCTTGTCTTTATTACCCCGCGTATAATAAAGCAGAAGGAACAGCACAGATGAACTATAAAGATTACCTGAAAGAGTCGAAGTCCTTTATCATCTACGGACTCATAGCCGGTGTTATCGGCATTATACTCGCGATCTTCTCTTAATAAATAATATAAGATAGTCTCTGTAAGTATTTGAAAAATAAACCTTAAGTAGGTACTCTTTAATGGCTTCAGACAGCTCTACCAGTTCGGTCAGATCAGCTATCGCCCTGCTTCTAACTCTCGTT
>JADFVP010000225.1 GCA_015222595.1 Pseudomonadota bacterium | reverse complement strand
GTTGCAGCCTCTTCAGCAGGTGCTTCCTCAGTTGCAGCCTCTTCTACAGGCGCGGCAACTTCTTCTACAGGCGCTGCCTCTTTGAGGCACCTGATGCTGAGTCCTATCTTGTTATCTTCAGGGTCTACGTTCAAGACCTCGATTTCTACAATATCGCCTACCTGGAAGTCGTCGCCCTTCTTCTTGCCCCTGTTGAGCTCCGAGACATGAACGAGTCCTTCGAGGCCGTCTTCGAGTTCAACGAACGCACCGAAGTCGGCAATGCTGGTGATGCGACCGTCTTTGGTCATGCCCGGAGAGTAGCGATCCTGCACGCCTTCCCACGGGTTGCGCTCAAGGAGTTTGGTCGAGAGCGAGAAGCGTCTGTTGGAAGCGTCGATGTTGAGTACCTGCGCATCGACCTCTTGACCCTTCTTGTAGACTTCGCTCGGGTGCTTCACCTTGCGCCACGTGAGGTCGGAGATATGAACGAGTCCGTCGATACCGTCCTCTACGCCGATGAAGACACCGAAGTCGGTTATGTTCTTGACTACGCCCGATATCTTCGAGCCCTTGGGGTAGCGGTCCTGCGCGCCGTCCCACGGGTTGGCCTCTACCTGCTTGAGGCCAAGCGAGATACGTTTGTGGTCGGCATCGATGTCGAGTATCATTACCTCAACTTCATCATCGACCTTGAGCTTCTGCGAAGGATGGCGGATCTTGGTCCACGACATCTCGGAGATATGAACGAGCCCCTCGAGGCCCTGCTCCAGCTCCACAAAGCAGCCGTAGTCTGTAATATTGACTACCCTGCCATGGACGCGCGCGCCCTTTTCGTACTTGTCGCCGACCGAGAGCCACGGATCTTCCTTGGTCTGCTTGAGTCCGAGAGATATCTTGCCGTCCTCTTTGTTGTACTTGAGTACCTTGACCGTTACCGTGTCTCCGATGTTGAGTATCTGGGTCGGGTGCGAAACCTTGCCCCACGAAAGATCGGTAAGGTGAACGAGACCGTCTATGCCGCCAAGATCGAGAAAGGCGCCGTAGTCGGTTATATTCTTGACAAGCCCTTCGACAAGCGCACCCTCTTCGAGGTTGGCCAGCGTAATTTCCCTCAACGCCTCGCGCTCCTTTTCCAGGATCGTGCGGCGAGAGATTATTACGTTGTTCTTGCGCCTGTTGTGCTTCAGTACGACGAACTCAAACTCCTGACCTATAAGAGCATCTGGGTTGCGAACCGGTTTGAGATCGACCTGAGAGCCGGGCAGGAATGCCGTAACTCCGTTTACGTCAACGTAGAACCCGCCCTTGATGCGCTGTGTGATGCGCCCCGGTACCGGCTCGTTGTTGTTGCACGCCTCTATGAGCGTGTCCCAGACCTTGTACTGATCGGCCTTCGATTTCGACAGCCTGATGTGCCCATGATCGTCTTCGCGCTTTTCGAGCAGCACGGTAACTTCGTCACCAACATCAATCGTTATTGTACCGTCTTCGCCCCTGAACTCGCGGAGCGCTACTATGCCTTCAGACTTGTAGCCGATATCTATCATTACCGAGTCTTTGGTCTTCTCGATAACAGTACCGTTTATTATGTCACCTTCTTTGAAAGCCTTTAGATCTGCACTGAACAGTTTTTCAAACTCACTCGGACCCGCTTCACCTGCACGAGCCTTCTCGTCTTCTGCGAACATTAATACGTTACCCCCTAGGATTTTTTTTTTGAATATCAACAAGATACCACAGCAATATGGAAAGTGCAAATTAATTTGAGGTTATTGTTTCAATTTCCTCAATTACGTTTTCTATCACCCACGTCGGGGTCGATGCGCCTGAAGTAACCCCCGTGGAGCCGGCCCCTTCGAACCACTCCGGTACCAGTTCTGCGGCAACCTCTATGTGGTGCGTGCGCGGCTGGATGGTGCGGCACAGCTCAACGAGCCGTTTGGTATTTGCGCTGTTGCGTCCGCCGACAACGACCACAACATCGGAGATGCGCGCGAGTTCCTCACTCTCCTCCTGCCTTATGCTCGTTGCGTTGCAGATGGTGTTGTAGACCTTCAGTTCCGTTGAGTGCGAGACGCAGTACGCTACAACGGCTTCGAGCTTGGCGGTCGGAAGCGTCGTCTGCGAGACTATGCCGACCTTCTTTATATGGCCCATCTCCGCAAGGTCTTCTGGGGTTTCGGCCACCATTACGTCCGTTGGGCCGTAACTCAAGATACCCTTTACCTCCGGGTGCTCTTTGCTGCCGACCACAATTACCGTATAGCCCTCTTTGGCCAGAAGCGCGACTAGGCTCTGCGCCTTCTTTACGAACGGGCAGGTCGCGTCAACGATACTCAACCCCTTGTCGCGTACCTTATCGTACTCTTCGAGCTTCACCCCGTGCGAGCGTATGATAACCGTACCGGTCTCTATCTCCTCTACCGACCCCTTGGAGTAAATCTCGGAGTCTTCGAGCTTCTTGACAGCCTGAGGATTGTGGATAATTGGCCCAAGCGTATGAATAGGCTCGTTAGTTCCCTCGCGGCACTTCTCGGCCTCGTTAATGGCCCTCTTTACGCCGAAGCAGTACCCGGCGGACTTTGCAATATTTATCTTCATGACCTTCTATCCTTCAGCACACTCTTCTGTTTGCCTGTTCTCTCTTATATCGTCCGCTATTTTATCCTACTCTTTTCGACCTTCTGCTCAATATCGGCAAGAATGACTCCGACCACGCCGTCTATATCCAACTCTGCCGTATCTATCTCAAGAGCGTCCACGGCTCTTGCCAACGGAGATTCAGCGCGCGTGGAGTCGAGACGGTCGCGCTCTTTCATATTCTCGCTGATGTCTTTAGCCCCTACAGAAGACCCTACAGGCTCTGTGCCGCCTTTAGAGTCGTGCTCGGCGCGGCGTCGCTCTGCGCGTACCTCGTGCGAGGCCGTAAGAAAGAATTTGTGGTGAATGCGCGGCAGCACCACCGTGCCTATGTCGCGCCCCTCCATAACTACGCCGCCCTGTACCGCAAGTGAGCGCTGATACATTACAAGCGCGCGTCTCACTGGCTCTTTGGATGAAGTTACAGAGGCCAGCTTGCTCGCCTCCTCTGTGCGTATCGAGTCCGTGTAATCAGTTGCGTTAACGGAGATAGAGCCGCTGGTGTACTCGACCAACATAGAATTGCAGAACTCTTCGAGTGCGGCACTGTTCTCTATATCTACCTTAGCTCCGGCAACGGCCAATGCAACCGCGCGGTACATCGCTCCGGTGTCAACGTACGTAAGGCCTAGCCGCTCGGCTATTCGCTTGCTGACGGTACTCTTGCCAACGCCGCTCGGGCCGTCTATGGCTATTATCAGCTCTTTTCTGTCTATCTGGATAGGCCGCGTCATCTTCTAAGCCCGTCGAGCGCTCCGAAGAAGCCTGGAAATGACACGTCCACGGCGTCGGCCCCGTCTATCGTTACGCCGACCTCGCTCATAAGGCCCGCTACTGCCAAGGCCATTGCAATGCGGTGATCTCCGTGGCTGTCTATTCTGCCGCCCCTCACACGCTTGCCGCCAGTGCCGTAGACGACTATGCCCTCGTCCTCCTCCTCGCACTTAACGCCTATTGCGGTTAACGACTTTGCCATTACGGCAATGCGGTCGCACTCCTTTACCCGCAGCTCTCCTGCGCCCATTATCTTAGTGGCCCCATTAGCAAAGGCGGCCGCAACGCAGATAATAGGGAACTCGTCTATTGCGGGCAGAAGCTCCTTGGCGTTTATGACAGCGGGCTTTAAAGAACTGCTCTTTACAGTAATCTCGGCAACCGGCTCGCCGGACGCGCCTTCTTCTGTGCTGTTGACCTTTATACCGGACGCGCCCATCTTTTCTATTAAGATATTAAAAATACCGGCGCGCGTGGGGTTTGTGCCGACATTTGTCAGCACGACCTCAGAGTCGGGCACGATCGCAGCCGCAACCATGAAGAAGGCCGCAGAGGACGGGTCGCCCGGAACCGCAATAGAGCACGGCGTCAGTTTATCGGTCTTTCTAAGCGTTACGGTCGTAGAGTCGTCGGAGAAATCTATATCGGCCCCGAAGAGCTTCAGCAGCCGCTCCGTGTGGTCGCGGCTCTTGGCGACCTCCTTGACGGATGTCTCGCCCTCGGCATAGAGACCGGCAAAGAGAATGGCGGACTTTAGCTGCGCGCTCGGCACAGGGGTCGGGTAGTAACGCCCTTCGAGCACGACGTCTTTGCCGACTATCGCGAGCGGCAGTCGGTTGGTTTCGTCGGCGCCCTGTATGCGCGCGCCCATCAGGCGAAGCGGCTCGACCACGCGGCCCATGGGGCGCGTTCTAAGAGAAGCGTCTCCGGTAATAACGGTAAAGAAGTCTTGAGCCGAGAGCAGCCCCAGAAGCAGGCGCGCCGTTGTGCCTGAGTTTCCGGCATCTATTATATCCGTTGGCTCGGAAAGGCCACGCAAGCCCTTGCCGTGAACCTTAAGGGTCGTGCCGTCCTGGTCTATCGTAATGCCCATTAAGCGGAAGGCGTTGATGGTGCTTATGTTGTCTTCGCCGGGCAGAAAGTTCGTAACCTCTGTAACACCGTCTGCAATCGCGCCGAGCATGACCGCGCGGTGAGAGATCGATTTGTCACCGGGCACGCCGAGCGTTCCGACGAGACCGTTCTCTGCCGGGTCCACCCTGAGCATTGGGGCGGTTCTATTTCCTTTTACAAGTTCCATCTTTAAAAGTCCTGTCTTATCTTTTGGTCGTAAACGACCATTATAATGGAGAAAAGTTTTGAGCAAATAAAACCGTCACGTGCTCTTGATGAGCTCGTCTCTCAAGGATTTCGCCACGTTGAACTCGTCTTTAACGGCGTCCATATTGCGTGTCTCTATCGCTTCCTTCAGCGCGTCGAGTTCCGTTTGGAAGGCCTCTATCATCTCGACTATCGCCACGGAGTTCATGTCGCAGATGTCGGCCCACATCTCAGGCGAGCTTGAGGCGATACGCGTAAAGTCGCGAAAGCCTCCGGCGGAGTAACTGAGCATGTCGGTCTCTTCTCCCCCTTCAGCGCACTTGCCTGCGGCCGCCACCGTATTTACGAGCGCGTAGGCTATGACGTGCGGTAGATGACTAACGGCAGAGAGAATGCGGTCGTGCAGAGCAGGCTCCATGACTACGACCCTGGAGCCGACAGCGCGCCAAAGCTCGGTAATGGTAGCGAGCGCGCCCTGATTGGTAGAGTCTGTTGGAGTAACGATACAGTTGCGCCCATTAAAGAGTCCTGTCAGCGCAGCCCCAGCCCCGGAGTTCTCTGTGCCTGCAACAGGGTGGGCCGGAACAAAAGAGACGGAGTCGCCAAGGAGCGGCGTAACTTCTGTAATGAGCCGTTCCTTAACGGAACCGACGTCGGTTACTATGCAGCCGTCGGCAAGGTGCGCTGCTGCGGCCTCGATAACAGAGGCGACCTTGAGAACCGGCACGGCGACGATTACGAGATCGGCGCCCTTTACACCCTCGGCAATATCCTGAGTAACGGAGTCTACGATGCCTAAAGTGAGCGCAGTGTCGAGATTACCCCGTGTGCGTCCGACCCCGACTATTTCGTCGGCTATTGCTTTCGCTTTCATGTCGAGCGCGAGAGAGCCGCCGATGAGGCCGACACCGATAAGAGCTACTTTTTTAAAATGAACAGTATTGGACATAATAAGAACCGACATCCCCCGGCAACCAAGTTGCCTGAAATCACAAAAACCGAGACTGGCCGGGGTGTGGTGGTTGAGAGGAGAAAAAGGGCTCTTTTTCTTCTCTTCGGTTACAGGTTAAGTGTCTATTACTTCGTCAAAATTCCGGGCGGTTCGCGGCCCTTTCGGGCTTTTTCGCGCTTTTTACCGCTAATTCGTCATCTTTCCTGGGCTCCTTCCGACCGGGCCTATACAGACAGAACAGGGCCCGACAAGAGTTTACAGAGCTGGAACCGCCCTTATATGGTTCTGTCGATTGCCAGGGCAACGCGCCGTAACTCTTCCATAAGTATAGAGAATTTAGTCGGCTTCAAAGACTGTGCACCGTCGCAGAGGGCGTTTTCGGGGTCTGTGTGGACCTCAATCATAAGCCCGTCGGCCCCGACAGCCACAGCGGCCTTGGCAAGAGGAGCAACAAGATCCCAACGGCCTGCCGCGTGGCTCGGATCGACAAAAATCGGCAGGTGCGTCTCTTCCTTCAGAATCGGAATTGCGCTTAAATCCAAGGTGTTACGCGTCGCGGTCTCGTAAGTTCTGATGCCGCGCTCACAGAGAATTATCTGCGAGTTGCCCTGCGAGGCGATGTACTCCGCGCTCATCAGAAGCTCCTTAATGGTCGATGAGAGTCCGCGCTTCAAAAGAACCGGCTTCTTGGTCCGCCCGACGTCCTTAAGTAGCCGGAAATTCTGCATATTACGCGCGCCAATCTGGAGTATGTCCACATAGTCGCACATGAGGTCGAGGTCACGCGGGTCCATCAGCTCGGAGATTATCGGCAAACCAGTCGCCTTCTTCGCCTCTCTCAGATACTTAAGCCCCTCTTCGCCTAACCCCTGGAAATCATAGGGAGAAGTACGCGGTTTGAAGGCTCCGCCACGAAGGATCGAGGCTCCTCCGGCCTTCACCTCTACGGCTGCGGCCGTAAGTGAATCCTGATTCTCGACACTGCACGGCCCGGCGATTATCTGAATCTGCTTGTCGCCGATCTTAAGACCATCCACCTCTACAACCGAGTCTTCGCTCCTGAACTCGCGGCTGACAAGCTTATACGGTTTCAGTATCGGCATAACCTTCTCAACGCCCGGCATCGCCTGAAGCGGAATAGAGGCCAGAAGCCCTTCGTCCCCTATTGCGCCTATTATCGTCCTCTCCTTGCCCTTCGAGATATGTACCGCAAGGCCTGCACTCTTGATCTTTTCGACCACATGGTTGACGACCTCGTCCGTTGAACCTTTTTTAATTACTATGATCATGCTCATCCCCCCTTTGGAAGAGTTCTTATTTGTCATTAATTTAATACCATCTAATATAAGAAAGAGAGTTTACGGCTAGTGCCGTTACTCAGCTTATCACACTCTTTAGCGCCTCTATAAATCGGCTGTTCTCTTCAGGCAGACCTATGGTGACGCGGATATACTCGCAGAGCCCGTAGCTCGCCATGGGCCTGACTATAACGCCCTGCTTTAAAAGCCCGTCGTAGACCCCCTTGCCGTCCCCTACCTTAATCAGAAAGAAGTTGGCTTCGGTCGGTACTACTTCAAGGCCAAGTTTCTTTAGTTCGCCCTCAAGGAACAAAAAGCCCTCGGTGTTGTTCTTTACGCTCGCCTCAAGATGGGCGTCGTCGCCTAAGGCCCCAAGGGCTGCTGCTTGAGCGAGCGCATTTACGTTGAAGGGCTGACGGACTCGGTCCATGTAGCCGACTAGCGTCGGGTTGGCAATGCCGTAGCCGACGCGTAGCCCCGCAAGGCCGTATATCTTCGAAAAGGTTCTGAGCACCACTACAGGTGCGCCGCTCTTTACATACTCTATACTGTCCGGGTACTCCGCGCTCGTCACGTACTCGCAGTACGCCTCGTCCATAACCACTATAACGCCGTCCGGCACTTTGTCCATAAAGGCGCTGAAGGCCGCTTTCTCGACGATGGTTCCGGTCGGGTTGTTCGGGTTGGCTATAAAGACGATACGGGTCTTGTCCGTAATCGCTGCAGCCATCGCATCGAGATCGTGCCTGAAGTCGCTGTCGAGCGGAACCGGCACGGCTACCGCGCCTGCGGCCTGAGAGATAAGCGGGTAGACTGCAAAGGACGGCTCGCCCATTACTATTTCAGAGCCAACAGAGCAGAAGGTCCGAAAGAGCAGCTCTATTATCTCGTTGGAGCCGTTGCCGAAGATGAGCGCGTCCGTTGAAATCGAAAGGCGCTCTGCAAGCACCTCTTTCAGGTAGTAGTTAGAGCCGTCCGGGTACCTGTGGAGCGTGTTGAGCGCTACGCTTATGGCAGCAACCGCCTTCTTCGACGGCCCCAAAGGATTCTCGTTGGACGCAAGCTTTATAG
>JADFVP010000224.1 GCA_015222595.1 Pseudomonadota bacterium | reverse complement strand
GGCGTTCCGTAGCGCGCAGTCGGTGAGAAGTACCCAAGCGACTGATAGCCCCACGAGCCGTAGAACGGATGCGTCATAACAGGCAGCAGCTCGACGTGGGTAAAGCCCATCTCTTTTACGTAGGCCGTAAGCTCAATTGCCAACTCTTTGTAGGTGAGGTAGCGGTTCTCTTCGTCGGAGTTTCTTCTCCACGAGCCGAGGTGGACTTCGTAGACCGAGTACGGCGCGTCGAGCGCGTTGTTCTTGGCGCGCGAGGCCATCCAGCCAGAATCGTTCCAGTCGTACTTCAGCGTATGGACAACAGAGGCGGTCTTCGGCGGCATCTCCGAGACCAGCGCCATGGGGTCGGCCTTCTCGACATTGTAGCCGTTGTACTGTGAGGCAATGTGGTACTTGTAGACGGCGCCGTTGTCGATAGAGGGAACAAAGCCCTCCCATATGCCCGAAGAGTCTCCGCGCGCGGTCATCTCGTTTTCTCCGCGCTGCCAGTGGTTCCAGTCGCCTATTACCGAGATATGAGCGGCATCCGGGGCCCAGACGGCAAAGTGCACACCCTTAACCCCGTCTACCTCTCCGCAGTGCGATCCGAGTTTGCGGTACAGTTCGAAGTGGCTGCCCTCTTTAAAGAGGTAGATGTCGTGGTCCGTTATTCGGCTGCTGTTTTCCGTATTAGCCGTTTTGGCGGTAGCTTTTTTGGGCTTTTCGTTAGGCTTTACTGCCGGCTTTTTGGGCTCTCTGTTCTTCACTCCGGTATCCTTTGCTCTTTGCCGAGCGTTTTCGTTGTAGTTAGTCGGTGTAGTCAGCCGGTAGAGTTTTATAACGAATCAATATTATTAAGTTAACAGAGGTGGGGTAGATGTCAACAGTTTTCGGCCCAACAGGAGCGCTCCATGCATAACCGCAGCATTCATCTCAGTCTCAGCAAGGCTCCGATTGTTGAATCTAAGTATGTTGATTAGGTGGAGTAAAAAATGTTCAAAATGAGTGCTTCTTTGCTCTTGTTTTTAATTTTATGATATAATATGATTTATTCATACTTAAACTGTTCAATGGCATTAATATTGCTCCAACAATGATGTATTGCCGCGTATTACTGCTATACTCTAGGCATACGATTTGAGATGGGCCGAGAGTGTCAGGGACGGAATTGGAGCAATGTGTCCGGTATCGCTAGTATTGTTCTGGAGCAATTCTTTTTACATTTTTGTGTCTCTATGTGATATATTCTCAAAAACCCAAATGTTGATGGTTGTACTGCTATTTATCAGTAGGTTCTACATTAACGTTGTACGCGACCATAGCTAAAAATCCTGAAGTAGATGCAGTGCTAATGCGTAGGAGGGTATGGTGAGGATAACCGAGATTAGGGTGCTGCCGGTTGACGGTGATGAGAAGCTCAAAGCGTATGTTAGTATCAAGATTGACGACTGTCTGGCTATACGGGATATGAAGGTAATAAAGGGCACGAGCGGCTACTTTGTCGCTATGCCTGCCAAGAAGATGAAGGACGGAACATACAGAGACCTTGTCCACCCGCTCGACAGGTCTACCCGAGAGCGCCTTGAAGAGGCCGTCATAGAAGAGTACAAGAAGACCTGCAATGACCTGTTGACTTCAATGGATACGGAAAAGGCTCCCTGCTAACCTGCTGACTATTACGGCATGGGCGTACCTGCAACAGGTGCGCTCATGCTCTTTTTTTTGTTTGCCGCCAAGCCCTTCTTTGGAACCTTCTACGCGCACACTCTTTTATCGTCGCCGTTATGGCAACCGGACTGGCCGGTGCACTTGTCTACAGCTCTGCCGCCATCCAATTTTGAGCTACTCTCTATTGCCCGCCAGCTCTTTAGCCGACCCTCCATAGCCGACGATTTAATTCTTCTTGCCGTTGCTACTGCTAGTGCGTATAACTGTAGTGCAGTACCGAACAGTCTATCCACTACCGCAGGAAGGCCTCTTTTATGACATTCGCACCGCTACTCGCCGGGCTCGGCTCTTTCTTTGTCGCCCTGTTTATCCACTCTCTTGTCTGGCGTATCCGGCGTCCGAAAAGAGACGTGCTTACGCTCTTCATTCTCTTTTGTCTCCTTGCGGCTCTGCCTGTTGTGCTTCTTCTCTTTTGCCCCTACACTCCTCTGTTCAGCGGAGTAGAGCGAGAGTCGTCTGCTGCCATAGAGGTTTGTGCCGCACTTTTGTCGTACGGATCTCTCGCGGCCTCTTATATTATGACCTACCCCGCTCTTCAGGCGCGCTGCCCGTCGCTTCGCATGGTGCTCCATATAGAGAGAGCCGGGGGCAGGGGAATGAGTCTCGCCGAGGTCTCGGCGCTCTTCGACTCTGCAGACCTTATTACCGACAGGCTCGAAGACCTGTTGACCTCCGGGCTGGTCGTAAGCGACGCGGGCCCCGTGTATGGTAACGGGCAGAAGAACGAAGGGCCGTTCAAGGTGACACGCCGTGGCGCACTTGTGCTCAAACCCTTTATGCTCTTTCGCACTTTTCTGGGGCTTGCCCCCGGGGCCGGTTAGGCCCCGGTACAAACGACAAGGTTGAAAACGGAGTAGAAACGCACATGTTGATCACTTTTTCACAACTTAGCTATTTCGCTGGCACTGAGGCTCTCCACCTGCTTATTCTCGCCATCTCGCCGCTTATAATTCTCGTTACGCACTCCGTCTTCTCGCGTATAAACTCTTTATCCCGGACGCCTAAGTCCAACCAGAGTATCTGCCTTCTGGCAATCTTCGTCACCGCTCTGCCTGAGGCCATACTGCTCGCACTCTTCGGTCTCTTTTGTTCTGTAGGTACGGCCCTGCTGCCTACGATCCTCTACTCTGTTATTGTCTATCTGGCGCTCGGCTACACCTACTTCCATCTCTTTAACATGAGCGAGACCGCGCGCCGTATTCGGCTCCTCTACGAGATAAAGTCCGGTCTTTACGACCCGCACGGGGCCACAGGAGTTGGGTCGGCAGAGCAGGTGCCGCTCATGAGCGTAACCACGCGCTTAGAGCGTCTGGTGGCCCTCGGTCAAATAGAAGAGCGCCGGGGCCGTTACTTTCTTAAGGGGCGCACCATGCTCTATGGAGCCCGCGTAGTACGGGTATGGGGTATGATCCTAGGAATAGATATACTTTCGCGCTGATCTTGCCCTGCCTCCCTTATGCTGTTGCACTTCTACCCCTGCTCTGATAGAATTGCGAAAACTCGTTACTTTTCTTATACTCTCTGGAACAGAACCGAAGAGCCTGCTATAACACTTCTCTTGCCGTTGCTTCCACGGCGCGGCTAAAGTTTTAGAAAGAAAGTGCGAATTATTTAAGTATCTACTCGAACTGTTAAGTGATTGTGCTGTTAATTGGAGGTTTTTTGAATGAATATTTGCGTCATTGGCACCGGTTATGTCGGGCTGGTAACCGGTACCTGCTTTGCCGACTTCGGAGTGAACGTAACCTGCGTTGATAAGGATGCTTCCAAGATTGAGGCCCTTGAACGCGGTGTTATACCTATCTACGAGCCGGGACTCGAAGAGCTTGTCGGCAAGAACGCCAAAGAGGGCAGGCTACACTTCACCACAGACCTGAAGAGCGCACTCGACAGCGCCCTTGTTGTCTTTATCGCCGTAGGCACTCCGCCCAAGGAAGACGGCTCCGCAGACCTCTCGTATATAGAAGAGGTAGCGCGCACTATAGCCGAGAATATGGACGGCTACAAGGTCATAGTAACCAAGAGCACCGTGCCTGTTGGCACTGGTAAGGTAATAGAAGATATTATAACTAAAGGGCTCTCCGGCGACCATGGCTTCGATGTCGCCTCCAACCCGGAGTTCCTCCGCGAGGGCTCTGCCGTTGAGGACTTTATGCGCCCCAACAGGGTCGTGCTCGGAGCGAGAAGCGAGCGTGCCGTAGCGATACTCAAAGACCTCTACGCCCCGCTCTACCTTCTTGAAACCCCCTTTGTGATAACCGACATAGAGACCGCAGAGCTTGTCAAGTACGCCTCCAACGCCTTTCTGGCCACAAAAATCTCCTTCATAAACGAGATAGCCAACATCTGCGAGCGCGTAGGGGCCGACGTCAACATGGTCTCAAAGGGCATGGGGCTCGATAAACGCATAGGCTCCAAATTTCTCCACCCCGGCCCCGGCTACGGAGGGTCGTGCTTTCCTAAAGACACCCTTGCCATCACGCAGGTGGCCCGCGACTGCGGTTACACCTTCCAGATAGTCGAGACGGTCGTAAAGGTCAACGACGACCAGCGCGAAATCATGTATGAGAAGATAAAAGCGATGCTCGGCACGGTAAAGGGCTCAACTGTAGGCGCTCTGGGGCTCACCTTTAAACCGAATACCGACGATATACGCGACTCTCCCGCAACCTTTCTCGTTCAGCGCCTCGTTGACGACGGGGCGACCGTAAAGGTCTTCGACCCGGCGGGTATGGAGAACGCAAAGGCGGAACTCTCCGGAGATATCGTCTACAGCAACGACCCGTACGAAGTGGCCGACGGCTCCGACATACTGCTGCTCTTAACGGAATGGAACCAGTTCAGGATGCTCGACATGGGCCGCGTTAAAGGGCTTTTAAAGTCGCCGAAGTTGCTCGATCTCAGAAACGTCTACTCGCCCGAAGGCATGCGGGCGATGGGCTTTGAGTACGACTCGGTCGGAAGAGAGTAAGGCGCCTCTATTTAGTTCCTTTGGCCATCTATGTTACCCGATTGTTGTTGACTATATGCACTCTATTAAGGTATAAAACACGTAAGAACTACAAATGATCTTATGCAGATCATGGAGACGGTATGACCAATAAAAGACGGCCTCTACTTAACGAGTCCGGTGCAGTCACATCCTCAACGATGATATGGCTCTTCTTTATTACGGTTATCATATACGTCGCCTATATGGTTCTGCCGCCCTACTTCTCGTACTACATGCTCAAAACCGAAGTTAAAGAAGAGGCGCAGCTCGCACATAAGTTCACGGACTCGGCCCTTGTAGACAATATTTCAAGCAAGGCCTACCTCTGGAATGTGCCGATAACTCTCGACGACATTATCGTGACGCGCGGTGGCGAGTCGATAAGCATAAATATCGACTACGCAGAACAGGTAGACTTTCTGTTCAGCTACACCAAAATCTTTTACTTTGAAATAGCGGTGAACGAACCGTTAAAAGATGATAGCGACCTCCTCCAATAACCTGGGCCTGTTCAGGGGCGGGTTATAGAAGCAACCGGAGCGAGTTTGAGAAATAGGCTTTAGCAGTTTCAGGAAGCAACTGGGGCGGGTGTTAGAAGCAGGCTCCATAGAACTACTTCAGGTACAGTAAATTTACTAAAGTCAGACAACCCTTTTAAAATTTAATCCAGTGAGATTAACAAGGGGTAGGCGTGGAACTCAATAAAAGATCTATAGGCGGACCTGTGCATCCAGAACGGATGTAGAGGTCTTTTTTTTGTTTTTTTACCTCCTTCTAAGAAAGGAACTGACGCCTTGAAAGAGCGCGTGGTAATGGACGAAAAGGGCATCGAGCGCGCAATAGCTCGAATTGCCCACGAGGTTCTCGAACGTAACGGCGGCTCTCACGCCTTTGTTATCCTGGGCGTGCCGACGCGCGGGTACGAGCTTGCGCTCCGACTCGCCAAGAGAATAGAACAGATAGAAGGTGTGAGTGTGCCAACGGGCGCCGTAGACGCCACGCTCTACAGAGACGACCTTTCCATTAAGAAACAGACGCCGGTACTGAAGAGGATGGACATACCGATAGACGTCAACTCGCGCGTGGTGGTTATAGTGGACGACGTGCTCTTTACCGGCAGAACCGTACGCGC
>JADFVP010000223.1 GCA_015222595.1 Pseudomonadota bacterium | reverse complement strand
TTAAGAAGTAGTTTTGTGTGCCGTTGGGGGGCGCGGCTTCGTTTACCTCAACTGTCGCAACGGTCGCAACCGGCCCAACGGTGCTGCAAGCAGTCTATCTTTTTTATGAGGCGCGACCCTAATGGACAAGTCATTTCTCTATGCGCTGCTTACGGCCCTTATCTGGGGCTTTGCTCCGGCCCTTGAGAAGATGGGGCTCTCGGGCAAGATAGACCCGTACGCTGCGGTCGTTATCCGTAATATTCCTGTAGCCGTTATCGGCCTTGCCGGGCTCTTCTTTGTAGGCCGTATCGGCTCGATAACGGAGATAGAGACCAAGACTCTGCTCTTTCTGGTAGCGGGCGGGCTCGTGGCCGGGCTTGCCGGGCAGTATACCTTCTATGCGGCTTTAAAGGGCGGACACCCCTCTGTTGTGGTTCCGGTCACGGCGACCTATCCGCTTGTTGCAATGGTTATCTCTATTCTCTTCTTGGGCGATTCGTTTACGTGGCAGAAGCTTGCGGGTGTGCTGCTCGTGGTTGGCGGGGTAATACTTCTAAAATAGAACCTGTTTTTTAAGGGCCTTTTATGCCCTGCCCACAATTCGGCCTTCCTACTCCTTCAGTACCGTCTTTAGTTCCAGCAGCCGCATAATGTCTCCTCTTGAGAGCATTCCAACGACCCGACCTTCCTTAATCACTACAGCTCTTCCGAGAGTGCCGCGCGAGATCATTCCCACTGCGTCTATTACCTTTGTCTCCGGCGTCAGAACCGTCACGGAAGTTAGCGGATCCATCGCCTCACGTACGGTCGTGTTACTCCACTGCCCATGGCCGAGACTCCGAATATGTCCGAGCGTAATCAATCCCACCGGTTTTCCATCTACAATAACCGGAAAGCTGACATGGTGGTGAACGAGAAAGTACTGCTCTATTGCTCTCTCAAGTTTAAGCTCTCCGGGAATGGAGACGACCGTGCTCGACATAAGCTCACGTACAAGAACTCCGGACAGGGCCTGTTGGTACTGAAGCTGCCGGTATCCGCCCTCTGCCGCCCTCTGAATAAAGAAGCCGATTAGAACGGCCCAGAGCCCGCCGACGATATTGCCGGAGAAGATCTGCATAAAGCCTAAAACGATCAAGATGAGCGCAAAACCGACCCCTATGCGGCTCGCCGCGCGCGTTGCGCTATCGATGTTTCCGGTGTAGCCCCACCAGAGCGCGCGCAGTATGCGGCCACCGTCGAGTGGAAAGCCGGGGATGAGGTTGAAAATGCAGAGCATTGTGTTGACGAGCCCCAGGTAGGTGAGCAACGCCTCTGTGGCCGATGGGTCGGGCGTGGCAGCGAGCTTTGCAAGGGTGTAGAAGATAGCTGCGAGTAGAGCGCTAGCTATTGGCCCGGCAACCGCGATCTTCAACTCCACGGAGGCCGTGTCCGGCTCTCTCGTCATCTCTGCAATGCCGCCGAAGATGAAGAGCGTTATTCTTTTTACCTTGTGCCCCAGGCTGTTGGAGACGAGCGAATGGGAAAGCTCATGGATGAGGACGCAGACAAAGATAAGGAACGCTGACGAGAAGCCGAGAGCTAGATAGGTCGTTTTATCGAACCCCGGAGCGTAGTGCGGGAAGTAGCCGTAAGAGAGGCTCCAGCCAAAGAGCGCGAAGACTATGAACCACGAGTAGTCCAGAGCTATCTGGATATTGAACAGAGTGAAGAGTTTTATGCCTCTGGTCATCTATGCCCCTTATTCGTTACCGCTTTATCTGCCTGTTCAGCACGGACTCTATTGCGTCGAGCTTGCTCTCCATGCGGGCCTCTGTTTTTGCGGGCCTGATATCTATATTGATCCTCGATGTAACCCGGGGGGCTATTTCAAGGGCCGCGTCATGACACCTCTTTATCACGTCCATCACGGCTGCCCAGTCGCCCTCCACTACCGTGCCCATCGGGTTTGTCCTGTAGGTGAGGCCGCTTTCGTCTACAATACGAATTACCTCTGCTACCGACTTGCTGAGGCTCTCGCCAACTCCGAGTGGAACTATGCTGAACTCTGCTATCATCTCCGTTGCTCCTCTTTTTCGTTCTTTGTTGACGGCTGTTACCGGTTAAAGTGTCCGTCTATCAAGCTGCCGCAGTCCGGGCATCTGCTCTCGGTTACTCTGTTCTTTACTACCTCGAAGCCGAACCGTTCTATAAGGGGCGCGTTGCACGACCAGCAGTAGGTCGATTCACCGGCGAGGCCGGGTATGTTGCCGGTGTAGACGTAACGCAGCCCCTCCTCGAGCCCGATCTCGCGCGCGCGTATCAGCGTGGCGGGCGGGGTAGGCGCGGCGTCCAGCAGCTTATACGTCGGGTAGAAGGCGCTTACGTGCCACGGCATTGCAGGGTCTGTTTTTGCTATCCAGCGGGCCAGTTCCCTCAGCTCCGCTTCCGAGTCGTTGTAGCCGGGTATGATAAGTGTAGTTATCTCTACCCAGACC
>JADFVP010000222.1 GCA_015222595.1 Pseudomonadota bacterium | reverse complement strand
ATCTATTCTCTTTTGAAAAATATGATGATCACAGTTTTGGTGCTGATGCTATGGAAGTCTTCTTTTTCCGCTTGAAGTATTACAAAGAACCTAATTTGAGAGAATATAAGAGTACGTGTTACTTCTTTATTAACAAGGATGGGAAAATTAGTGAGAACGAAGTTCAATCATGGGATTTCTACGACTCACTAATAGAACAAATTGATTCTAACGCAAGAAAAATAGAAAACTCTCCAGTACTTCTAGGGCGATAGGGTGAGCACCGCCCACCACCCTACTCTATTTAAATAAACACAGCCACCCAACCTGCTTCCGTTCACCCCTTCTTGCGCTCGCTCTTATAATAGTCGCAAAGCTCGCTTACCGCGCACTCGGCGCAGTTGGGCTTGCGGGCCTTGCAAATAGAGCGGCCATGCAGAATAAGCAAATGGCTCAAAAGTGTCCACCGCTCTTCGGGGAAGAGCGCAGCCAGGTCGGCTTCAATTATATCGGGGTTCTCCGAGGCGGTTAGCCCCAGCCGTCCGGCAACCCTCTTAACATGCGTGTCTACGGCTATTGCAGGTTGCCCAAAGGCGTTGCCGAGGACCACATTAGCGGTCTTTCTGCCGACTCCGGGCAGCGTCACAAGCTCATCCATCGTCTCTGGAACGCTGGAGCCAAAGTCAGCCACCAGGACCGTAGCGCACTTTTTCAAGGCCTTCGCCTTGTTTCTATAGAAATTGACCGAGCCAATATCTACTTCGAGTTCATCGAGAGGGACAGCAGCGTAATCGGCTGCGTTCTTATACTTTTTGAAGAGACCTACCGTGACCTTGTTGACGAGCTTGTCGGTGGCCTGGGCAGAAAGAATGGTGGCTATCAAGAGTTCGAGCGGGTTCGTGAACTGAAGCGCACCGCGAGCATCTGGAATGACGGCATGGAGGGCGTCGAAAATTCTGTTGGCTCTTTCGCTCTTTTCAGAAGGCATCTATTAGAACCGATTTTGGGAGAGGATAAACTTACAGGAAATTTGATTGGACAAAGAGACGGAGACGGGATTTTATTTACCGGCCCCCTGCTAGAAAGATCTTTCGATGACGTAGTCGGCAACAGCCTCAAGTGCGGCCTGCTCCACAACCGGTTCGAAGCTCGCAAGGTCGGCCTTTGCCTCGGCAACAAGCTTGCGCGCATACTCCTCGGCATACTCTATGCCGCCGCACCGCTCGATAATGCCGAGCACCTCTTTGAGCTTCGTCTCGTCGAACTCGTCCGCATCTATCGCGGTCTTCAGAACCGACCTCTCGGTGCCATTGGCGACCTTGTAGGCCTGAATGAGCGGCAGCGTCACCTTGCCCTCTCTAAGATCGGTTCCAACGCTCTTGCCGAGATCGAGGTCGGTCGAGACGTAGTCGAGGCAGTCGTCCATTAGCTGGTACGCCGTGCCGATGCGCATGCCGTAGTTGGCCAGAGCAACCTCTTTCTCCAGGCCGACTTCGCCCAGTATCGCAGCGACCTGAGAGCACGAACTGAAGAGCACGGCGGTCTTGTTGGAGACTATCTCAAAGTAGTTCTCTTCGGTCATATCTATATCGCCATGCTTGGCGAGCTGTAGCATCTCGCCCTCTGCCATGCGCGTAGTGGACTGGGACAGAACCGTGAGCACGCGTTCGTTGCCGTGAGAAACGGCCATTGTAAAGGCCTTTGAGAGCAGATAATCGCCAACAAGTATGCTGGCTCCGTCGCCCCATACGGTATTTGCAGCGGCGTTGCCCCGGCGCATGTTCGCATTGTCCACAACGTCGTCGTGCAGCAGAGTCGCCGTATGGATAAACTCCATTACTCCGGCCAACGGCACATGGCTCTCGCCCTTGTAGCCACACAGGCGTGCCGAGAGCAGGAGCAGAAGCGGTCTGAAACGCTTACCGCCGCTACCGAGTATATACTCGCCGACCTTGCCGACAAGCGGGACCGATGAGTTTAGGTTCTTTTTGAAGACCTCTTCGACAGAGCACATGTCGTCTTTAACGAGGTCGAAAACTTCCTGAATATGCATCAACAGACTCCAAAATCGCGTTACAAGCCACTACGACAGCCACAACGAGAAGAAAAACGAATAGGAAAAACACAAAAAAAACGGCCTCAAGACCGTTAGTCTGAGCCTCTTCAGAGCCCTGCCCAAGTGGGTTACCGAAGGCGCTTAGCATGATATATACGCCATAAAAGTGTGAGCGAAAGAGGCCGTTACTGCTGAAATCACAGAGTAAATGGTAACTCAAATCCCTTGAACTGTCAAAGGATTTCACCTGTAACAGCCCCGTGGCGCGCCATCGGGGACAGGGGTCGGCTTAGAGCACGCAAATCTCTCTAATTATACACTCGGCGCACTTAACAGGATCTACCCGCTTGGGGCATCTATCTAAAATACCGAGCCTGCATAGCGCAAAGTCGTACTTCAGGGGGTCTTTCGGGTCGAGCCTTGCAAGGCGCGCGGTCACCTCCTCGGCACACTTCCAGTCCGCGCTCTTGCGGGTGGTAAGCCCCAGGTTCTGCGAGATGCGCCCAAGGTGGGTATCTATCGGTATTATCAGATCCGCCGGGTCTACACCAGTCCAGAGGCCGAGATCGAGCCCGTCGGCAGGTCTGACCATCCACCTGAGGTAGAGATTTAGCCGCTTGCAGGCGCTGCCGTTTGAAGGAGCCGGAAAGAAGTACCTGACGCCGGCATGCTTGCCGAGCCTTTTCTGCCCGTAAACAGGGGCGGACTCTAGCGAGAGCACACTGCGGGTAAAGGTGTCTAGCGCGCGCTTTACGGGGCTCCCGGTACCGGTACCGCCATCCCCTCTGCTGTCATCCGTGTTGTATCCCTTAAGGAAATACTCGCCTATCGAGCCGCTCTCCTCCATCATCTGGCGTATAAAGTAGATAAGGCACGCAACATCAACGCCCCGGTTGAACCGGTGCACGAAGCCGTCAAACAGAGGAGCGTGGGTGGCCGGAGAGAACCGGGCGGCGAAGCTAGCCGGGTGGGCGCCCATTATGGCTAGAACCCGCTCGACGCTCCTCTTTATCCCCGCGACCTTACCGTAAGCGAGGCTCGACGCTATAATTCCTACAACCTCTTGATCCTCCCGCTTTGAGTACCTGTGGACGAAGCACAGGGGGTCTGACTGGAGGTAGCGCGCGTCGAAGGCTCCGAGGAGCATATCGAGCCGCCTCTTTAAGGCCTTCTCTTTCTGAGAGAGCTTAGAGCCCGCTATAATTATGCTTTTGCCCATATAAGACTCCGAAAACTGAAGTATAATACTCTACAGGCTGTAAGTATAACACCTGTTCACTCTTTTTTCTAAAGAACGAAAGCTCTCGAAATGAGCCTATGAATAAGCCTCTGAACGGAAACCTTGGAAACAATTAAAAACACTTTCAATTTATTATCAAACATGCTAAAATTTTTGTTCCTCAAGTAAGAACCTGTTATAATGCGCGTTACGAAAAATAGACAAAAAACCCCTCAGCCTCCATTATATGACGCTGAGTACCCTTTTCAGGAGGACCGAATGCACTCCAGACGAATCGGTTTATTTCTTGCCGTAATAGCCGTACTGCTTCTGCCGACGCTCTCTCATGCCTACGAGTCCAAGGTCGTGGCAGAGTACTTAAAGGCCGTAGATGCCAAAGACGCCATCGGCATGAATGCCATTATAGAAAAGAATATTGGCCGTATCCCATCGGAAATCAAGGCGCTGCTCTACGAAGCGCAGATGGCCAAGACGCCGCAAGAGGAGAAAGAGGCAAACTACTACATAGCCGAACTGCTTTCAAAGAGCCTCTTCGATATAACCGGCGAACCGGCCCTTCTTATCGAAGTCAAGCAGACCGTCTTCAACTCCAAGCTCACGCCTCAGGTCCGCTCAAAGATGCAGGGCGGGTTTCATATAGTAGAGTTTCCACCGGCGGGTGACAACCACCATAACGTCTTCAAGCCCGACAATATAGAGATTTCCACAGGAGAGACAGTCCGCTGGGTAAACAGGGACGCAAAAGCCCATATCTTCGCCTCAATGTCGGTAATAGGCAAAGGCGGTATCTTCACTCCGAACATAGAAGAAGATGACCACTGGGAATTCACCTTTAACGAGCCGGGCGACTACTACTATATCTGCTTTATCCATAAGGGCATGATCGGCAAGGTCTCTGTTGTAGACGGGCCGGGGAGCGCTCCGGCTGCTTCCACGGCGCCTGCAAAGAGCACGGCAGAGCCGTCCAAAGCAGTGCCTGTAAAAAAGAGCGTTGCTCCTGTTGCGCCCAAAGCAGAAGAGCCTGAAGCCGCAGAGCCTAAGACTAAAACAGAAGAAGCCGCCCCTGTTGCGCCAAAGAAGAAACAGCGCGCACCGGAGCCGGAACCAGAAGAAGATGAAGATGACCCGTTCGACTTTTAAGCCAACGTACTTAAAGACAGAACATGCATAAACTTGTCCGGCAGCAGTCCGTACGGCCCGCTCTTAACAGGCTCCCGTCACCGCACTACCGGAAGAGTAATATTTCTACAGGAGCAACACATGGCAATACATAACTACAAGCTTGGAGTTCTCGGCAGCGAGACAGAGCACAGAAAATACAAGGCATATACGCTTCAGAACTTCCGCGAACTTCCTCAGATGGAGCTTCTCAGTGAAGAGGCCAAGTTCGCCATGGAGGTCGTCGGCAATGTCTTTCCGTTCAAGACCAACAGCTACGTGGTAGACGAGCTTATAGACTGGGACAACGTTCCGGCCGACCCTATCTTCACACTCACCTTTCCTCAAAGAGAGATGCTGAAGCCGGCCCACTTCGACACTATGGCAGCGGCCATAGTAAGCGGGGCGAGCACCGACGAGATAAGAAAGAGAGCCGACAGCATAAGAGCGGAGCTGAACCCGCACCCAGCAGGCCAGATGGAGTGCAACGTACCGGAACTGAACGGGGAGAGGCTCAACGGGCTGCAGCATAAATACGGCGAAACCGTGCTCTTCTTTCCTGTACGCGGACAGACCTGCCACGCCTACTGCTCCTTCTGTTTCCGCTGGCCGCAGTTCGTGGGTGTGGACGAGTTGCGCTTTGCCATGCGCGAGACCGAGCAGCTGGCCGAGTACATCAGGCTCCACCCGGAAGTCACAGACGTGCTGATAACCGGCGGAGACCCGATGGTGATGAAGGCCAAAAGACTCGCCGGATACGTAGACGCGCTCTTGAATAGCGACCTTAAAAACCTCTCTACTATCAGAATAGGCACAAAGGCGCTCTCGTTTTGGCCGTACCGGTTTACAACCGATAACGACTCGAAAGAGCTTCTCTCGCTCTTCAAGAAGATAGTGGACTCCGGCAAGCATCTGGCCATAATGGCGCACTTCAGCCATCCGCGCGAACTCCAGACAGAGGCCGCAAAAGAGGCTATCGCAAAGATACTCGAAACAGGGGCGCAGATAAGAACCCAGTCCCCGCTTCTCTCGCACATAAACGACTCATCGGAGGTCTGGGCGCAGATGTGGCAAGAGCAAGTCTCGCTCGGCTGCATTCCGTACTACATGTTCGTGGCACGCAACACCGGGGCGCACCACTACTTCGGAGTCCCGCTGGTAAAGGCGCACGCGATTTACAAGGAGGCCATCTCCAGCGTTAGCGGCGTAGCAAGAACAGCCAGAGGCCCTGTTATGTCGTCCAACCCGGGCAAGATACAGGTGCTAGGAACAAACAACGAAGGGCCCGAAAAGCTGCTCGCGCTCCAATTCCTGCAAGCCCGCAACCCCAACTGGATCAACAACCCCTTCTTTGCCGCTTACGACGACAAGGCTCTCTGGATAGACGAACTGAAACCGGCCTTCGGTGCCGACGAGTTCTTCTTTCAAAAAGAGCAGGACTGAGCGCTTCAGTATCACAGGCCCAGCCCCGCGCCACCAGACCGCCCGATAAATACCCCCGCATAAAACAAAGCACAGAAATCCGTAGTTACGGCTAAAGCGAGCAGAGTATCGCCCGATAAATACCGTATACGGACTTTACATCAGCCTCCCCTGTAACTGCAAAACTGTTAGGTCGCGGCGCTACTGGCGGGGAGCAATGCCATACAAGAGTTTTTCAATTTACAATAAGAACTGAGAATGAAAAGAGAGACGGACTTGAAGATCACGGTCGTAATGCCTGCATACAACGAAGAGCAGTACATCGAAGCGATAGTCGAGCGCGTACTCGCCACCGGCATACCGAGCGAACTTGTGATCGTGGACGACTACTCGACCGACTCGACCCCCGCCATACTGAAGACAATCACAGAAGACGAGCGCATAAAGGTCTGCTTCCATACAAAGAATATGGGCAAGGGCGCAGCACTTAGGACCGGCTTTAAAGAGGCGACCGGAGATATAGTGATAGTGCAGGACGCTGACCTTGAGTACGACCCGGCTGAGTACCCGAGGCTTATCAAGCCGATACTCGACGGCAAGGCCGACGTCGTCTACGGCTCTCGCTTTGCAGGCGGAGACGCCCACCGCGTGCTCTTCTTCTGGCACATGATAGGCAACAAGTTCCTTACGCTGCTCTCCAACATGTTCACCAACCTGAACCTTACCGACATGGAGACCTGCTACAAGGTCTTTAGAAAAGAGATGCTCGAAAAAGTCGTCATAAAAGAGAACCGCTTCGGCTTTGAGCCTGAGATTACGGCAAAGATGTCGAAGCTCGGCGCGCGGATCTACGAGGTCGGAATATCGTACTCTGGAAGGTCGTACTCAGAGGGTAAAAAGATAAACTGGAAGGACGGCCTGAGCGCACTCTGGTGT
>JADFVP010000221.1 GCA_015222595.1 Pseudomonadota bacterium | reverse complement strand
CCGGAAAGGCTCTTTTCCCGGTCATGCACAAATAACCGCAGAAGCTCCTCCGCCTCTTCCTTCACGGTCGGGCACTGCGGCTCGCCCGTATCTAGAGAGTTTAACGGACATGCCCTGCTCTGGCATATTGGGTAGACCGCGCAGTCGTCGCACTTGGTGCAGTCGAGCCGTTCAGCCTGAGTCCAATCTTCGAAACGAGCGGCGTCAAGCACAAGTCTGCCATCCTCCTTCAGCTCTCCGACCCTGTTACGCTCGTCGTTGAAGGCTACGGTACACTTAAAGAGGCTGCCGTCCGCCCCGACTATCAATGAAGTCTCTCTGGCGGCGTAGCAGATGGCCCCATGGTACTGCAGCCTTCTTCTCATCACACTGTTGGCGAGCCCCCCGCTGAGAGCATACTCTTCAAGACCTAGGCGGGTATTACGAATAGAGTCTACATCTGAGTCATACGTATTCAGCTCGTCGTCATGCTCCCCCCCCCACTTGCCGATCGGCTGAAAACTGACCTCAAACCTGTCGTCACCGGCAAAGTGGCCGGTAAGTTCATCCAGCAGTTTCGCCAGGTGGACTCTGTTATCAGAATTGAAGTTCATCCGTATCATCACGCGAAAATCAAGTGCGCTCTGTTTTATCTTCAAGATGTTGTGGAGGATCCTCTCATATGTCCCGCCACCGTTCACCAGAGGCCTGAAGTGGTCGTGCTGCTGCTGAGGGCCGTCAAGCGTGATCTGGTACTTACGAACATTGAGCGCGTGCAGTTCCTCGAATGTCTTAAGGTCGAGATCATACCCGTTGGTCGTCATGTTACTCTTGTATCTACAGCCTGTTCTGGCGCAGCTGTCTATAAAAGAGCGCGAGAGGTTACGAATAACATCGAGCCCGAGAAGCGGCTCGCCGCCGAACCATCCGACGTCAAGGTACTTCAACTCACCCGCCTTCTTTCTTATTAATCTCTTGAGCCCCCTCTGTACTCCTGAGGTCATTTTCATCTTCTTAAGATCCTCATAACAGTAGAGACACTTAAAGTTGCAGCCCTGAAAAGGAAGCAGGATCAAGAAGAGGTCATTGCCGTTGCGCTCTCTCTTAAGAAGCTTCTCCACTGCCTCCCTCTCATCGAAGTCTGAAGGAACCAGCAGGCCCTGATCACAGAAATCTCCGATACCTGCTTCTTCGAAAGCCTTTTTGGTACAGGCTCTAACCCGCGCTGTTTCTAAAACACCCCTTGAAGCCGCCGGAGCAACGGCGAGGGCGCCCATAAAGGTATTGTAAAGTGCGATCCGTCCGTCTCCAAGCTCTGTTGAGACCGTATAACGCGACAGTTTGTATCTGGCATGATTAGACATAGCAATCCTTGGTTATCTTTGAGCTTACGTTTGAGCGATTTACAATATTCGCAATACCACCAATATGAGCCGAGCACGGAATAAATCTCCAGCAGCCCGCACTTTTCCCCTATAGTTAAAAATAGTCAATGGGCAGGCAGCTGATAACACGACACGGGAATTCATCTACATGATTAATGATGAGCATACCCGCTGCGGATGCCCATGTCAAGCATTTAAGTTTGATTTAGTGACGCGAAATATACTATGAGTGTAGAACCAGTTATGGAGGAATGCTTAAATAAAGACAAAAAAAGGGCCCGGCAAGTGCCGGGCCCCATAAAATAAAGAGCAAAAAAAACCACTAGTTTTGCGACAGCGGCGCAGTAGCGCCCTACAGAGCCCCCTCTTGCGCCTCTTTTATAAACTTGGCCAGCACCTGATCCACCGTGCCTATGTGGTTCATCAACCACTCTACAATGCGGCTCTGCACCTTTATGACAAGGCCGGTTGTTACGCCATTGTTGCGAGCCTCCTCTTTGAGCGCGGCCACGTCATCTATAAAATGCGTATGCTCTTCGAGGTGAGACAGCGTGTCGGGAAAATTGCACTTGTGCATCGCCTGCTCTTCGGCATCGAAGTGTATAACGATATACTCGTCGAGAAAGCTGAAGAGCCGCTCGACCTCCTCTTTACCGAGCCCGATGGTCATTGCGTCCAAAAGGCTGTTTATGCGGTGAAACAGCTCTTTGTGCTGACGGTCCTGCCAGTCTATTCCGGTAGCTATCTTTGTAGACCACTCTATAGCCATGCTTGCGGCTCCCACTCTATTTTTCGGCTCCGTCTATTCTATCGCTCTAAACGACGGTACGGAGGCATTATCGGTTTTATAGGACTGAAAAGTACGAAAAAAAATCGAACCGGAGCGCCCTGCACCCCGGTCTAATCACTAATAGAAAGCCCCCTGCCGCTCTTAACGGAGATGAACTCATCCAAGAGGCGCTGCTGCCTTTTGGTCAGAAGTTTCTTAAAACCCACATGCGTCTTTATTCTAAGGAACCGAAGCTCCGTTCTGTTCTTCGCAATAAAGGTAATCTT
>JADFVP010000039.1 GCA_015222595.1 Pseudomonadota bacterium | reverse complement strand
TACTTCAGTGTTTCTATTGCGTTTTCTATCTCGAACCAGCGACATTCGTCAACTTCCCAGTCATGGTCTTCGACCGATCCGCTAACATACTCCATAAGAAAGAAGTAGACGATTTTGAAGACCTTGCGCGTCGTTCCGTCCTCTTCGCGGAAGGTGAAGAAGTACTCTACATGACCGAGATTGCTAAGGATTTTACCATCTAGCCCGGTCTCTTCCTTCACCTCACGGTGGGCGGTGAAGGAGATCTTCTCGCCCTCCTCCTGCAACCCCTTGGGCAGGCCCCAGAGCTTGCCGTTTTTGACCGAAATGAGCGCAACTTCGATGCAACTATTTGTTTTTTCAGGTATTTTTGCGCCAGTCTTATCATGATTTTCAGGCGTTACACGCCTGAAAACAACCCCGCCAGCGGAGATCTCGCGCCTGGAAGTCACTGTTTTGCTTGCCTTTTCTTCTTGTATTTCTTCGGGTACCGGTCTATCAGCGAGTATACACAGCCGCAGTACTTCTGGCGGTAGAGGCCGATTTCCTTAGACTTTTCAATGCCTTCCACCCAACCTTCACGGAAGTCGCGGTAGAAGAATTCGACACCGTACTTGGCGGCTATCCCCTCTGCAAGCTCGATTATCTCGGCATGGTTTTGGTATTTGCTATAGAGTAGTGACGATGTAAAGGCCTGATAACCATGGACTTTTGCGGCCTTGGCAGTTGCCTCAAGCCGGTCGGCGTAGCAGTACGTGCAGCGAGTGTGCTCGGGCGGGTTACCGGCTTCGTCCGTTGCACCGTCCACCGATTCTATCATCCCACGAATGAAATCAACCGCCCTGTACTCTTCATCACACAATACATCGAGCCCCATATGAGCGGCTAACTCTTTGGTTCCATTGAGTCTTTTCTCAAACTCTCCACGCGGGTGGATGTTCGGATTGTAGAAGTAGCCGTGCACCTCGAACTCTTCTTTCAGTATATTTTTAAGCGGGATAATAGAGCATGGGCCGCAGCACATGTGGACGAGAATCTTCTTTAGCGGCGCTCCGGCTTTAGGTGCTCCGCTGTAACTATCTGCATTAGAAGAGTTTTTGCTGGTCATTCGATTTTTCTTCATACGGCCTGTTCAAGTGGGCGTAGGCCTTGGCCGTGGCGATCCTGCCGCGCGGGGTGCGGTTTATAAAGCCCTCCTGAATGAGATACGGCTCGTAAAGATCCTCAATGGCGTCGCGCTCTTCGTGCAACGCAGCGGAAATGGCTTCTACGCCTACGGGGCCACCGGCGAAAGTATCTATTATCGTTAGAAGAATTCGCCGATCCATCTTGTCGAAACCCATGGAGTCGATCTCCAGCATAGCGAGCGCCTCGGAGGCAACCCGCTCGGTTACAACCCCGTCGGCCTTGACCTCGGCAAAGTCGCGTACCCGGCGGAGCAGCCTGTTGGCTATTCTCGGTGTACCTCGCGACCGTCCGGCTATCTCCATCGCGCCGTCTTCCGTAACCTCAACATCGAGTATGCGCGCAGAACGCTTGATTATAGTACCTATTTCTTCCGGCGTGTAGAAATCGAACCGGAGAATAACCCCGAAACGGTCGCGTAGCGGCGAGGTCAGAAGCCCGGCTCTGGTGGTAGCTCCTACAAGGGTAAATTTCTGAATCTCAAGCCTGACGGTGCGCGCGCTAGGCCCCTGCCCTATGATGATGTCTATGTGGTAGTCCTCCATGGCGGGGTAGAGCATCTCTTCGATCACCGGCGAGAGCCTGTGAATCTCGTCTATGAAGAGCACGTCCTTTGTCTCGACATTGGTCAGTATCGCGGCCAGATCTCCGGCCTTATCTACCGCCGGGCCGGAGGTAACGGTTATCTGGCTGCCGAGTTCGTTGGAGATAATATGGGCGAGTGTTGTCTTGCCGAGCCCAGGAGGGCCGTAGAAGAGCACATGGTCTAGCGCCTCGCCTCTGGCGCGCGCTGCCGTGATAAAGACCCTCAGGTTCTCCTTTAAGCGGGTCTGCCCGACAAAGTCGTCTATCGCACTCGGACGAAGACTCTCCTCGAAACCCTCTTCAGAGCCTATCGCCTCGGGGCTGTTCTCTCTTTCTAACTCGTCCATGCCTGCCTTCTCTTAAAAGTAGTACTAATCTGTCGATACATAACCGCGCAGTCATTTCAAAAAATAACGACTAAGAGTCAGAGCGCCCGGAGAGACTCCTTGAAAAGCTCCTCGAAGCCGCACTCGTCGCCGAGCGTTTCTTTGGCTTTTGATACGGCCTCTTCGGCCTGCGCGGTCTTGTAGCCGAGGTTATCGAGCGCGGAGACTACGTCTCCGGCAACCCCTCCGGTCGATCTTAGCGCAACTCCCGTGCCTACCATGTCGAACTTGGCCGCCTTCTCTTTAAGCTCGAGTATCAGCCGCTCTGCGCTCTTGGCCCCTATGCCCGGAATCCCCTTCAACCGGATTTTGTCCTCGTTAATTATAAAACCCAAGAGGTCTGCGACCGCAACCCCTGAAAGGATGTTGCGCGCAAGCTTGGGGCCGAGGCCGGAAACGGAGATCAGAAGAGTAAAGACCCCCTTCTCCTCAGGAGTCAGAAAACCGTAGAGACAGATAGAGTCGTCTTTATGGTGAGTGTACGTTACTAAAGAGACACTCTCGCCGACAGAGGGCAAAGAGCAGAAGGTTGAGAGCGGAATAAAGAGTTCGTAGCCGACGCCGTTCACGTCTACCACCACGGACTCGGTTCCCTTTGTTGCAAGAATTCCGTTTATATGGGCTATCATTCGTTGATCGGTCTCTCTGCGTTAAAGACGGGGCTCTTATTTTTAGAGCGACGTCAGACCCCGGCCCTCAACTTACCGGCGCCGGCACCTAAAGGGCCGCAGTGGTTTATGTGGCAGATAGCCACTGCACAGGCATCTGCTGCGTCCGCGCCCGTAGGGGTGGACTTTAAAAGAGCGGAGACCATTTTGGTGACCTGTAGCTTGTCCGCATTGCCGTGGCCGGTAACGGCCGCCTTTATCTGCTTTGGGGCGTACTCGAAGAACGAGAGGCCGTGCTCTGCGATGCTGAGCAGCACAGCGCCCCTGGCATGGGCCAGAACGATTGCGCTCCTGGCGTTCTTGGCAAAAAAGAGCGACTCAACTGCTACGCTCTCTGGAGCGAACTCTTGGATAACGGACGAAAGCCCCGTTTTGATAGCGAGCAGTTTTTCTGGCAAAGTCGCAAAACCCTTAAGGTCGAGTTCACCCTCGGCAATAAGCGCGAGCTTGCCGCCACTGTGCGACTCTACCACACTCCAGCCCGTAACAGCGCTGCCGGGATCTATGCCCAAAACTTTTCCGTTCATAGACACCTTAAGAGAACTCTTCTATGTCAGCCGCCGATATATCGAAGTTGGCATAGACCTCTTGAACGTCGTCCAAGTCTTCGAGCCCTTCCAAGAGCTTGAAGACGGAACCGACCTTTTTGCCGTCTATCTTTACGGTATCCTTCGGTATCATCGTTATATCTGCGCTCTGGTACTTTAGCCCTGCTTCGTCGAAGGCGTCTTTTACCTTATGGAACTCTGTCGGGTCGGTAGCTACTTCGTATACCTTATCGTCGGAATTGGTCTCCACGTCGTCGGCTCCGGCCTCAATAGCGGCCTCCATCAGCTCCTCTTCGCCTATTGAGTCTATGTCGAAGAGAAACAGGCCCTTCTTCTCGAACATCCAGGCAACAGAGCCGCTGGTGCCGAGAGAGCCGCCGTACTTGGTAAAAGCGTGGCGAACGTCGGAGGCCGTACGGTTCTTGTTATCAGTCATGTACTCGACTATTACCGCCACTCCTCCGGGGCCGTACCCCTCGTACACGCCCTCTTCGTAACTGACGCCTTCGAGTTCTCCGGCGCCCTTCTTTATGGCACGCTCAATATTGTCTGCCGGCAGGTTATCGCTCTTCGCCTTATCGACTGCGGTGCGAAGTCTTGGGTTGCCGCCAACGTCGCTGCCGCCCATCTTGGCGGCTATCATTATCTCTTTAACAAGCTTGGTGAAGGTTCTGCCGCGCTTGGCGTCGGTTCTCGCCTTCTTATGCTTTATATTGGCCCACTTGGAGTGTCCTGCCATAGAGTGCTTTCCCCCGGATGAAGTGATTTTTTCTGACGCTCCGTACACCTGACAGAGCGCCAACCATGCCGGGCTTAAACGCCCCTGGATACGGAAATTTACCATATATAGAGGTACTTTTCAATTTTGATTTTA
>JADFVP010000220.1 GCA_015222595.1 Pseudomonadota bacterium | reverse complement strand
GCAAGAGCCTTTATGCGGCTACGCTCCAGCTCTGTTATTACACGCGCCACTCTCTTCTTCTTGGCCGGGGCGAGCCCCTCTTTCAGTTCAACGACCGACTCTATCTCTTTAGTAAAGAAGCTGTCAACCTGTGTGTAGACGGCCCTCTTCCTCCGCTCACCGGGGCGGTCTACCCAGCCGAGCGCTCTAAGATCTTCAGTTGCCCTCTTCTTCTTTTCAATAGAGTTTTTGCGAAAAGGGAGCATCAGTGCGGGTGGCGCAGAGCCCTTTAGCTCACTAAGCATAGTAGAGTGAAACTCTTCTACAAGCTCAATTGCGCGTGTGATACTATTGTCCTGCGCAAGGGCCGAAGAGGCCGGCGCAAGAGAAGTAAAGAGCAGAAGAAGCAGAAGCGTTATAAGAGTTCTTGGAACCATTTCAACAGTATATCCAACGTCTTTTAAAGTGTCAATGCGCAACTAATCTTAACAGGACAATAAGGTAGAGAAGAAGAGAACTTATGAGTAAGAGACTTATTGTAATAGACGGCACTTCGCTCATCTACAGGGCGTTCCATGCTATTCCGCGCACCTTCACAAGCCCAACGGGCGCACCGACCAACGCCGTTTACGGCTTTACCGTGTCGCTTAGAAAGTTACTCAAGAGCCACACCCCGGAGTACATAGTCGTTGCCTTTGATTTGCGCGGGCCTACCTTCAGGCACGAGATATACCCTGAGTACAAGGCCGATCGCCCACCGATGCCGGACGAGCTTGGAGAGCAGTTTGCGCCGATAAAAGAGATACTGAAGGCCTTGAACATAGCTGTTTTAGAACTCGCATCGTACGAGGCCGACGACATAATAGCGGCAGTTACGCGCAAGGCCTCGGCAGAGGGTCTTAACGTCGGTATAGTGACGTCCGACAAGGACATGTACCAGCTTGTGGATGGGTCTACTGTTATAATATCAAGCAGCGGCAAGGAGTTCGGCCCTGCAGATGTCGAAGAGAAGTTCGGCGTGCCTCCAGAAGCTATACGCGACCTGCTGGCTCTGGCCGGAGACTCTTCCGACAATATTCCCGGCGTACCTGGTGTCGGGCCCAAAACGGCCGTTAAGCTCTTAACCGAGTTCGGCTCCATAGACTCAATCTACGAGACTGTTGAGTCGGTCAAGTCCGACAAACTTAGACAGAGGCTTATAGATAATAAAGAACTCTGCTTTCTTTCGCGCCGGTTGGCCACCCTCGATCACTCCCCGCCGATGGAACTGAACGTCAGCGAGTATGTTGCAGTCCAGCCGGATTACCCGGTACTTCTGGGCTTGATGAAGGAGTACGGCTTTACGCGCCTTGTTAGTGATGTACTCAGTGAGAGCGAAGCCGTCGGAGGCGGTATAGAGAGTAGCGAAGGCGTAGAGGGCGAAGCTGTTGAGGCTAAAGAGCGCGCAGAGGTGAAGTTTGTAACTGATAGCGCGGCCCTTGAGAGCCTATCCGGCGCCGCGCTCAAGAGCGGTGTGGTGGCTCTAACCCTACACACAGTCGGCGACGACGCCGCGACTCAGCAGATTCTCGGAGTAGGACTGTCTATAGATAATAGAGGCGAAGACTCCTCTGAAGCCTCCTCTAAAGAAAGCTGCTACTACCTGCCTATAAAGGCCGAGACAGCAGAGCCGGTGCAGGAGGGGCTGCTCTTTGGTGCCTCAGAAGCCGAGGGAGAAGATGATAATGTGGCAGGCGAGGGGCTCGACAGAGCCGCCTTCGACCGGTTCTTCACAAAGCTTCTTTCTAACGACAAGATAACCAAGCACTCTGACAACGCAAAGGGCCTCCATATCTACGCCATGAGCAAGGGGGCAGAGGTCGCCTCCTTTGGCATCGATACGACCATTGCCTCGTACCTGCTCGACCCGGCCTCAACCGACCACTCGGTAGAGGAGCTTAGTGCAGAGCACCTTGGATGCCTTCTGCGCCAAGCGCCGAAGATAAAAAAGGAGCCTGCCGAGTACTTATTACATGTAGCCAGAAACTCTATTGATATTATCTGGTTAGCCGAGGTTCTTGAGGGAAAGCTTGAGGAAGAGAAGCTCAAAGAACTCTACCTGAAGATGGAGCTGCCTCTGACGCGAGTGCTCGCCTCGATGGAGAGACTTGGGATAAAGGTCAGCGCCGTTGACTTAAAGGAACTGTCGAAGGAGGTGGAGTTGAGTCTCGCCGACATAGAGCGCTCTATCTACGCTGCGGCCGGCAGCGAGTTTAATATAAACTCCCCGAAGCAGCTCTCGGTGGTGCTCTTCGACGACCTTGGGCTAAAACCCGTTAAGAAGACCAAGACCGGGTACTCGACCAACGAAGACGTCTTGAAGCGGCTCTCGGCTGAGCACGAGATTCCGGCCCTTATTCTCAGCTACAGGGGGCTTGCCAAGCTTAAGTCTACCTATATAGATGCGATACTCGCCCTTATAAACCCGGCAACGGGCCGCGTTCATACTACCTTCAACCAGACCGTTACCGCTACCGGAAGGTTGTCTAGCTCAAGGCCGAACCTGCAAAATATTCCGATAAGAGGGGAGCTGGCCGCCCGGATAAGAGGGGCCTTTATTGCAGATGAGGGCTTTACGCTCCTTAGCGCCGACTACTCGCAGATAGAGCTTCGTATCGTTGCCCACATGGCTGACGACCCGACCCTGATTTCAGCCTTCAACAATAACGAAGACATTCATACCAGAACAGCCTCCGAGATCTTCTCGCTCGACCCCGGTGAAGTAACAGACGAACTGAGGCGCAGGGCCAAGGCAATAAACTTCGGTATTATCTACGGCATGGGGGCCTACGGTCTCGCAGGAGAACTCGATATCAGTATGGGAGAGGCGCAGGAGTACATAGACTCGTACTTCGCTCACTACTCCGCAATAAAGGCCTTTATAGACTCTACAGTAGAGACTGCGACTACAGAGGGCGCGGTAACGACCCTTTATGGCCGTCGCCGCTTTGTGCCGGAGCTTACGAGCCCTGTGGACTCGGTGCGGCGGTTCGGGGCTCGCATGGCGGTAAATACGCCTATTCAGGGCTCTGCTGCCGACATTATAAAAGAGGCAATGATAAAGATAGAGGCAATACTGCGCAAACGCGGACTAGCCTCGCGTATGCTGCTCCAGATTCATGATGAGCTGCTCTTTGAGGTAGCGAGTGGCGAAGAAGAGGAACTGAAGGCCCTTGTAACAGAGCAGATGGAGGGCGTAGTTGAGCTTAGCGTCGAGCTAAAGGTCAACATAAATACGGGCCTCAGTTGGTCCAAGGTAGAGGAGTAGGGCGAAGGCGGCTTTAATATCTCTGAACAGCTCCATGAACAGTAAGTATTGAGTCCGGATTAGATGAGGTAGAGGGACCGAAAGTTGACAATAAACCTTGACCTTATAAAACAAGTGGAATAATATAACTAATAGAAAAACTGTCACTATCCTCACTCTTCAGCTTAAGTCTATTGAACAAATCCTATCGTTACAGATGAAGTCTTCCGGTTCTAACTCCGGGAACTTGCACAGACGTAAACCACGGTCTTAAAGTTCAGCACCCTATAATCCGACAAAAGTATAACAACCTAAAGAGAGAAAGAGTCCTATGGGTGAAATCAATAAAAAGCCGTATACGACAGGCGAGGTGGCTAGTCTTTGCAACGTAACCATCAACGCCGTAAAGAAGTGGATAGCCGCCGATAAGATCAAGGCCTTTAGAACCCCCGGCGGCCATTACCGTATCAACCGCGAGGACTTTTTAGAGTTTCTCGCACGCTATAAGCTCGACATAAAAGACGCCCTCTTTCCTGAGCGCCAGAAGATACTGATAGTGGACGACGAGCCGGAGATAGTCGACTACATCAAGGGCGCTATAGAGTCTATGGAAATAGAGTGCGAGATAGAGACCGCGTCCGACGGTTACGAGGCCCTTATTCTTGTCGGCCAGTTCAACCCGGCCCTTCTTATACTCGACCTCAGGATGCCGAAGATAGACGGTTTCGAGGTCTGTCGCAGGTTAAAGCAGAGCGACTCTACCAAGGGTCTGAAGATACTCGCGGTAACCGCTTACGGGCGTGAAGATATGGAAAAAATAGTCGATTGCGGCGCAGACAAGTGCCTCTCGAAACCGTTGAAGCTAAAAGAGTTTCAGGCACAGGTACTCAGGCTGCTCCACTAGGGCGTTCGCGGGTCTGAGTCCGGCACAGTAGAGTCCCTTACGGATAAAGTAATATATGTTTGGTATCTTATGAAAAACTTCCTGAAAGCCTTCTCCACGTACCTGAAGTTGATTGTCGTCTTTGTGGTTATCGTTATTGTGGCAGGGCTAGACTACTACTCCTTCTACGAGCGTACCCGGAAGATAGAGGTCTTGGAAGCGCTTAACGACCGGCTCGACACCGTCAGGGTCTCTATCATAAAGCTTGAGTACACGCTCGATATGTTTATCGTCGCGCGCCGTTTCGAAGAGACGACAGTAGCCCTCATAAAGCGCGACATCATACGGCTCGATACCGAACTCGGCGAGATAATAACCAACCCTAAGTACTTCCACGTGATCAACGAAAATATAATGCTCTCCGACGGCCTCGTTTCGGTTGCCGAGGACTGGCTCATAGTAAAGAGCGAGATAGGGAGTCTGAACGAAGCCTCTACTCAGGCCGAGGTCATGCTTATCCATAATGCGGTAGACCTGAAGACCATACTTATACAGGAGGTAGCCGACAGGCTGGTAACCCTTATGCACGAGATGAGGAACCAGGTTCTGCACGACACGCGCACAGGCGCGCTCTGGACCATAGGCGGTTTTATATCGGCTCTTCTCATCGGCTTCTTCTTCCTCTACAAACGAATAATTTCTCAGGCCCGCGAGACCGCCATGACGGCCATGCAGATAAAGTCTACCGAAGGAGGGGCGCGCTTTGCAGTCGGCAGAGGCATTATGGGCTCTTTGGCCGAAGACCTCAACTCTATGCTCGACGAGCTTAAAAAGGACGGCGAGGCCAAGTTGCGCGAGAACGAGGCCCTGGAGCAGTTCGGCAGAGAAAAGAGTTGCCAGATAGCCGCGTTCATGGCGCTCAATACGGTAGCCTCCGCCTCTTTGTCTCAGGACAAAGTGCTTGAGGCAGGCGTAAAAGAGGTGGTTCGGTGCGGCAGCATCGGCGCCGCTATGGTCTACCTCGACGACGAGCATGGCCTGAGGCTGAGGGCCAGTTGCGGCATGAACAGAACCTTTAGCAGCGACGGGGCCATTATTCCTCAGTTCATAAAGAGTATTCGGACCGACCCCGAGACCACGGTCGATATCTACGACACCTTAGAGGAGTTCCCGAACGAGCGGTTCGGAGCCCTTGTGAAGAGTAACGGTTACGCCTCTCTCGGCTCTGTTCCAATTCACTCCAACGGCACGCTCTACGGCTATCTCTATATCGCCAATACGAGCACCGACCCTTTGAATTTAGAGACCCTGCCGTTTATCGAGGCCATCGCTTCGAGCTTCGGGACCTATATCGGATATATATCGCGTTTTCGCCAGGAGTACGACTCCAAGCACTTTCTTGAGATGCTGATAAACCAGCTTCCGGTCGGTGTTGCGGTCTATGACAGAAGCGGTACCTGCCGCATGATAAACTCCAAGCAGAAGAAGTTTCTGGGCGTTGGCAACGACGATCTTGTCGGCTCTTTCAGGGTCTTTGAAGACGACGTGCTCGTTGAGCAGGGCATGGTAACGTCTATCAGAAAATCGTACGAAGGGTTCGTGACCGAGTTCATAATAAATTACGACCCCGGAGCCATCAAACGGTTCTACTTCAACGGAACGCCAAAAAAGCTCAGGATCAAGTCTATTCCGCTCTACGACTCCGGGGGAGAGATATCGAATATCGCGCTGCTCTACGAAGAAATGACCGATAAGGAAGAGAGTGCGGAGGGCGCTGGGTAATGGCATTAGTCTTTAGAAATATGAGTATATCGAATAAGCTCGCAACCGTCTTCCTGCTCCTTCTCGTTATGATGGGTATTGGGGGAGTTGTCGCTCTCTACAACGCGGGTCAGCTTGCCAAGGTGGCCGAGAGGCTTTATCTCAACTCCTTTAAACGGGCCGAGACGCTCTCGTCCATAGAGAACGAGTTTCTCTCTTCGCGCCAGGAGATGTTTCTCCACACCATCACAACTGACCAGTCCTCAAGGACCTATCTTGAGATCTCTGTGCTTGAGCACAAGCAGAAGATCGCAAAGCTCCTCTACGAGTACAAGACTCTCGGTATTGCCTCTGAGCATATAGAGATCTATAGAAAGCTGAACATAAACCTGGCCGGGTACTGGCATATTCACCACAAGGTCGAGGCGCTCTCGAAGGCAGGGCATAGAGACTCTGCCCTCAGCATAATTCGCCTGGAGGGCAACAAGAGTTTCAGTGACACAATAGACGCGCTAAGGACTCTTATAAAAGAGGAGCGCGAGATAGCCTACAACGCCTACCAGCAGAGCGACTTCTTCTCCAAGGTCATTATCGCCGTTACCTTCATCTTTACGCTTATGGCTATACTCGTTGCCGGTGCGATGTGGATGGTCCTCATACGCTCAATAGTAAAACCGATCATAGCGCTTGAAGAGTCGGCAAAACTTATAGGAAGCGGAGACTTTAACGAGCGCGCGCCGGTTATGACAGAGGACGAGATAGGCAGCCTTGCCACAGAGTTCAACAAGATGGCCGACAACATAGAAGACAGCTATGCGACGCTTGAGGGCAAGGTCAAGGAGAGAACGGACGAGCTGCGGCTTGCCAATGAAGAGCTTTCGGGAAAGAAGCAGGAGCTGGAGGTGACGAACCTGAACCTTCAGGAGGCGAACAAGATGAAGAGCCAGTTCCTGTCCAACGTAAGCCACGAACTGAGAACCCCGCTCAACTCCATTATCGGTTTTTCGGAACTGTTGCAGGAGAAGACCTTCGGGGATCTGAACGAGCGCCAGACCCAGTACGCGGAGTTCGTGCACTCAAGCGGAGAGCATCTGCTGAGTCTTATCAACAATATACTCGATCTCTCGCGCATAGAGACCGGGCGCATGCTGCTTCAAACCGAAAAATTTCCCATGCTTGAGGTCATAGCCGAGGTTATGGGCCTGCTGCGCCCGTCTGCCCACGAGCGCAACATGGTGATAGAGACAAAGAGCGTGCCGGCCTCTCCGATGCTAAATGCCGACAAGAGCAAGTTCAAGCAGATCATGACCAATCTTCTCTCCAACGCGGTAAAGTTCAATGTGGAAGGGGGAAGGGTAAAGGTCGAGTGGGACATTGTTACCGAGCCGGTAGGGGTGGATCTTGAGCGTTATATAATCTTCTGTGTCAAGGACACGGGTATAGGGATAAAAGAGGAGGACCGGCAGAAGGTCTTTAAAGAGTTCGAGCAGATAGACTCGTCGATGGCAACTGAGGTCGCCGGAACCGGACTCGGTCTCGTGCTTACGAAACGGCTCGTGGAGCTGCACGGCGGGAGTATCTGGTTTGAGAGCACAGAGGGCAAGGGGTCGGCCTTCTACGTAAAGCTTCCTCAGGGCACTGATGAAGTGGACCTGCCGGTGATTAACGAAATAGACGAGCGGCTCCTGGACGAAGAGGACCTCCCGGTACTCCTTATGGCGAGTGAGAGCGACGATATAAACAGGCTTCTGGAAATCTACTTAACGGGCTGCCCGTACAATATAATAGTAGCCTCAGACGGACTGGACCTTCTTAGAAAGGTGCAGGAGCAGAAGGTGTCGGTGATAATAACCGGTATAACAATACCGAAGAAGGACGGCTGGGAGGTAATACGGGAGCTGAAGAGCGCACCTGAGACCATGCACATTCCGGTGGTTATAATCTCCTCTATCTATAAAAAGGAGATGGGCGAATCTCTCGGAGCTGCGGAGTACCTGCAAAAACCGATAAACAAAGACAAGCTGATAAGGGTGCTTGCGCGCCTGATGCCTCCACCGCTTCTGGCAGACGGTAGCGAGGGCGGGCTCTCGAGCGTGCTGCTCTTCGGCACCGAAGGAGAGTACCTGGCGCCTCTGGCCACGGAGCTTGAGGCCGGGGGGCTGGAGGTTCATACGGCTATAAATGCTGAGGAGTTGAACTCTACCGTAGAGGCCAAAGACCCGGACCTTGTGGTGGCCTGCCTAAAGCGCGAGCGCACAAGCGCGATAGAGTCTATATGCAAGCTCACTTCGAACGGTCTCGGCGTTGAGCGGAGTTTTCTTGTCTGTACGCCCGACACGTTGAGCGTGGAAGAGAACGCGGCTCTCGGGCCCAATGTTCAGACTGTTATGCTCAGCGACGGGCAGAGCGTAAGCGAGACCGTTGTGGAAGAGATTAGGAAGCACTACGGGGGCAGCTAAAAACGGCCCTGCCAGCCACCTGAGTACCGGCGGCACTGATACTCTATATGCTTTTGCCAAGGAGAGCGAAGATGACTCCAGAGACGGATACCGAGAGCACGGATAAGAAGACGAAGATTCTTCTTGTCGAAGATAACTACATGAACCAGGTGCTCGTTACCGAGATACTCACACTGAACGGTTACGATATAGTGGACGCGAAGACCGGTACCGAGGCGATAAAGGTCTTTAACGAAGAGCGCCCGGCGCTTGTTCTTATGGATCTCCATCTGCCGGGTATGGACGGCGTTACAGCTACAAGGATAATCAAGGCCGACAGCGCTAATAAAGACATACCTATTCTGGCCCTTACGGCTTCGGGCATGGAAGGTGAGGAAGACAGCATCTTGAGCAAGGGCTTCGACGGCTACGTCTCAAAGCCGATAGAGGTTCAAAAACTCTTGAACGCGATCTCCGAAGGGCTTGGCAAGGGGGCTTCCGATTGAACCCGGCCTCAGACTCAGGAGGTAGGCTCAGGCCGCCCGGTGTTTCTTTGTTCGCCGTCTCTTCAACTCGCTAACGCTTTTTTCAACTGCGGCAATCTCTTTAGGGCTCAACCGCCTTCCGCCGTACCGCTCTTTCTCGAATAGAACCGTAATACCTATCGCTTCGCGCGTATCTGTGCGCAGCGCAAACTCCATCGGAGTTTCCTCGGCTCTCTTTACAAACCCGTCCTTCTTTAGATACCTCAACATCTCTTCGTAGTAGCGCGGCACTCTTGCGGACTTGCCTCTTTCCATCCTACTAATATAACGCGAAAAGAGCGCCAGCCCCAGCAGTACTCCAATGACTATTAGAGGCGAAAGCATAAGGGCAGGGCTTCGCTCGCCATTCAGTCCCTTTCCCATAATCTCCGATAGCAGCTCTTTCATCTGGCGCACCGTCGACTTTGCTCTTCCTTCCAAACTCATGGCCGCTACCCTTTGGTCTTCGAACGAGTAGTTTATTATGTACCTGTTCCACTTCATGCGGAGCATGTCCATGTAGAGGCTGAGACTTGAGCGCGCGGCTGTCGGGGCGAGTCCAGCAGACGGCGTAGGGTCGAGCGTAATCCATCCGGCGCCTTCTATGTATGCCTCCACCCAGCTGTGCGCGTCGCTCTGCCTGACGATGTAGTACTCGCCATAACTGTTCCAGACGCCTTGCAGGTAACCGGTAACGAGCCGCGACTCTATTCCTGCTGCCCTTAAGAGCAGGGCGAGGGCCGAGGCAAAGTGCTCGCAGTACCCGGCGCGAGTGTAGAAGAGAAAGTCGTCTATGGCGTCGGTGCCTTCGCCCTTTGGCGGGTCGAGCGTGTAAGAGTAGCCATCTAGGAGAAACTCTCTAAGCGCTACGGCCTTCTCTATGGAAGAGTCTTTGCCGTCCACCACTTCTGCTGCTAACTCATAGAGTCGTCTGCTCGCCTCCGTTGTCAGTTTATTGGAGGCCGGTAACGGTGCAGCCTCTTCCTGATACTTTCTATTAGACTGACCCGTACTTAACAGACCAGTGTCCAGCATATCCATCAGTTCATCTACCGAGACAGGCACCCTCGACCACGCCTTGTACTCGATGCGCGAATACGGCGGGGCGGCCAGAAAGACCGAGCCGCTATTGTCTGTCCAGAGGTTCTTGAATTTACCCGAAACCATCTCTATTAAAGAGGCACCGAAGAGCACCTCCGTGCTAATTGGCTCTAGCATTATCGACTGCTCTATGAGCGGGCCGCTCTTCATTGTATAAGTTCCGGCATTATATCCGGCATTGGTCTTGCGCCCGGAGAGCTTGAAGAGGTTTTCGCTTATCTGCGGTACCGACCTCTCGGCCCTTTCGCTCCGCGTCCAGCGCACCCCGTCGTACCGGTCGAGCGCAGTTCCTCTGAAGTAGAGCTGCCCTCTCTGCTTACCGCCTCTAATGCTCACTCTCATAACCGTAGCCGAGTCCGTCTTCAGCTCTCCGATACTGCTTCCCGGCTCAACTGTGTCGGTAAAGCCTGTGGTCGCTACCGTGGAGGCTGGCCCACGGTTGAAGAG
>JADFVP010000219.1 GCA_015222595.1 Pseudomonadota bacterium | reverse complement strand
TAGCCTGCGCGGTGGGCGGTTTCTACTGCTGAAAGAGTCTCGGTAAGGGTTCCTATCTGGTTTACCTTTACGAGTATCGAGTTTCCGACGCCTTCGTCTATGCCGCGCACCAGCCGCTCCGTGTTGGTCACGAAGAGGTCGTCTCCTACGAGCTGTACTTTAGTGCCGAGCCTCTCGGTGAGCGTGCGCCAGCCTTTCCAGTCCTGCTCGTCGAGGCCGTCTTCTATTGAGATGATCGGGTACTTATCCACAAGCTCTTCCAGGTAGTCTATCATCTGGCCGGCGCTTTTCTTCTTATTGTCGAGAAGGTACTTGCCGCCTTTGTAGAACTCGCTGGAGGCGCAGTCGAGGGCAATGAGTACCTGAGTGCCCGGTCTGTAGCCCGCCTTCTTTACGGCGCTAATTATGAGTTCGAGTGCCTCTGCGTTGGAGCCTAAATTCGGAGCGAAGCCGCCCTCGTCTCCAACAGATGTCGAGAGGCCTTTCTTCGACAGGATCGATTTGAGGCTATGGAAGATTTCCACTCCGGCCCGAAGAGCCTCTTTAAAGGTCTTGAACCCGGCTGGCACTATCATGAACTCTTGAATGTCTAACGAGTTGTCGGCATGCATCCCGCCGTTTATTATGTTCATCATCGGCACCGGCAGTACGCAGGCGGATGTGCCGCCTATGTAGCGGTAGAGCGGCAGCAGAGATGCTTCGGCAGCGGCGCGGGCCACTGCAAGCGAAACGCCTAAAATAGCGTTGGCCCCGAGCTTGCTCTTGTTCTTCGTGCCGTCCAAGGCAATCATAACGGAGTCTATTAAGACCTGCTCTCTTGCGTCGAGCCCGATGAGCGCCTTTGCCAGCTTCGTATTCACGTTCTTAACTGCAGTCTCAACTCCCTTGCCGCAGTACCGTTTCTTTGTAGTGTCTCTAAGTTCCGCTGCCTCGAACTTGCCTGTTGAGGCCCCGGAGGGAACCGCTGCGCGCCCTTTGAAGCCGCCGCTTGTAATCACCTCGACCTCTACCGTGGGGTTGCCTCTTGAGTCGAGTATCTCTATTGCCGTGATGCTGACAATGGTAGTCATTTTGCCTCCATTGAGTATCTGTTTTCGTACTTGTTAGTATGCATTGGTTTGCAGACCTGCTCTGCGGTCTGTAGTGTCGCTCTTTATCCCTTGAGTTTATACTTTATACTTTCGGTCGCGTATAATGCAAGTTCTTTTAAGCTGCCGCGCGCGCATTTCAGTTTTTCGCTCATTTCCGGCTCGACTCTTTGGCGCCTGTTGCAATGGTGGCGATTAAGGCTATACTATTAGCACTGTTTATACTATTGTGTTGACTCTGAAGCGTCGGTTCTCTTTTCTTATACTGGAGGTTTTCTTGAGGAAGTACGACATACTGGTAATAGGCTCCGGCCCGGGCGGCGAAAAGGCCGCGATCCAGGGCGCAAAGCTCGGCAAGAAGGTTGCCATTATTGAGCGGAGCCCCTTTATCGGAGGGGCCGGAATAAATACCGGCACTCTGCCGTCGAAGACGCTCCGTGAAACCGCGCTCTATCTTGCGGGCCTCAGGCAACGCTCGGTCTTCGGCATACAGGTTCCTCTCGGGCGCGACATCAGGCTCGGCGAGCTGATGCACAAGAAGACCGAGGTCATAAAGAAGCAGATGGAGATAATAGCGGAGCAGCTCTCACGTAACAACGTCGATATAGTCTTCGGCACGGCAAGCTTTAAAGACGAGCATACGGTGGTAGTCACCACCGACGACGGGGCGCACGACGAGTACTCCGGAGATATGATCGTAATATCGACCGGCACTTCACCAGCGCGCCCCGAAGACATTCCCTTCGACGCCGAGCATATCTACGACTCCGACACTATTTTAGAGCTTGACCGCATTCCTCCGACCATGACGGTAATAGGCGCCGGAGTTATCGGCTGCGAGTACGCCTGCATCTTCGCCTCTCTTGGTGTTAAGGTTACGCTTGTCGAGAAGCGGAGCCGCCTATTGGGCTTTGCGGACGAAGAGATAATAACGAGCCTGATGTACTGGATGCGCCATACCGATATAACCGTAAAGCTGAACGAAGAGGTCGTAAAGATCGAGGTAGAGGCTCCGGACAGGGTAAAGACGAGCCTGAAGAGCGGCAAGTCCATTATGTCTGAAAAGCTGCTCTATACCATGGGCAGAAGCGCCAATGTCGAAGCCCTCAATCTCGACGCAATTGGCGTTGCTCAGGGCAAGCGCGGCCTGATAGAGGTGAGTGACAGCTTCCAGACCTCTGTAGGGCATATCTACGCCGTCGGCGACGTTATCGGCTTTCCGTCTTTAGCGGCAACGTCGCGCGAGCAGGGCAGGCGCGCGGTCTGCAACGCATATGAGAAGGAGGGCGTAACGTGCGACAACGTCGGGCTTATGCCCTTTGGCATCTATACCATTCCTGAGATCTCGATGGTCGGGGCCACTGAAGAGGAGTTGACCGAGAAGGGCGTGCCGTACGAGGTAGGCACGGCCTTCTTCGAAGAGGTCGCAAGGGGCCTTATATCGGGCGACCTGCACGGCATGCTGAAGCTGATCTTCAACTCTAACGACCATACGCTCCTTGGCGTGCATATTATAGGAGAGAAGGCCTCGGAGCTGATCCATGTCGGCCAGGCGGTAATGAACTACGGGGGGCAGGTAGACTACTTCAAAGACGTGGTCTTTAACCACCCGACACTCTCCGAGGCCTACAAGGTAGCGGCCCTTAACGGGCTCAATAAGCTCTAATGTCTAAACATCTCTTTGGCCTCGTCATGAGGTCTGTTAGCTATTCTATCCAACTGTTCATAGTTGCTGCACTTCTTTCTCTCTCGCCTTGGGCTGCTTGTGCCGGGCAGTACCCGTCCGCGCCCTCTGTCTCGCCCCCCCCAAAGCAGACTCTAAAGCGGGTAGAGGTAAAGGTTGAGGTGCCTAGAAAGTACCGTGGAACCTCTGTCGGAACCCTCACCGTGCCTGATGGCTTTAAGGTCTCGGTCTATGCGGCAGGCCTCGGCTCTCCGAGAATGGCAGCCTTCGGCCCCGACGGTTTTCTCTATGTGACGCTCCCGAAGCGCAACATGGTGGTCGTGCTGCCAGACCTCAACGGCGACGGCGTTTCCAACACCGTGCTCGGTTATGCGCGCAGAATGAAGCGGCCTCACGGGCTCGTCTTTACCGGCGCCGGGCTCGTGGTGGCCGAAAACGGCAGGCTGGTTCTTCTTAACGACGCAGACGGCAACCTTCAGGCCGAGTCACGCGAGGTGCTAATCAGCTCTATTCCGGTCGGTGGCGGCCACACCACGCGTACGGTGGTCGAGGGGCCGGACAACAGTCTCTACGTCTCTGTCGGCTCCTCGTGCAACGTCTGCATTGAGAGTGATACGCGCCGCGCCGCCGTGCTCCG
>JADFVP010000218.1 GCA_015222595.1 Pseudomonadota bacterium | reverse complement strand
GAGGGTTGCCGTGTAGGCCACCAGCGGCATTACGCGCGAGTAGTCCATGCGCACCGGGCCTATTACCCCAAGCGTGCCCGTTACCACCTCCGTACCGTCGGCGCCTGCACCTGAAGAAGAAAAGCCGTACGGCGCGGTTACTATCGCCAAGTCTTCGAACTCCTCGACGCTCGACTCCGCTCCGAAGGAGACTTCGATACTAGCCCCGATGCTAACGTCGCTAGCGCCTTTGCTGGCGTCGGCGCTAGCTTCTTTCATGCTCTCAAGAATTTTCAGCAGCAGGCTCTTTTCTTCAAAGGCCGCAAAGACCCGCTTCATCCTTTCGAAGTCGCCCTGAAATTCCGGCTGCGCGAAGATCTCGAACTTGCCCTCGATGTAAAGGGTTCCGGTCTCTAAAGAGCCGTGAGTGTCTACTGAAGAGGACTCGAACATGGCCGAGCCGAGCGCAAGCGCGCTCTTCATCATCGAGTCGTAGAGGCTCTTCTCACGCTTCATCTCCCCGGCTATCTTCTCTCTTAGCTCCGGGAGCGTAAGACCCGCGCCTATTGCGCTTAAGTAGTTGGAGACGTGCTCAATATTAAGCTTTTCGACCCCGCCAATAGAGCGCACAACGCGGGTGCGGACTACGGAGCCGGTAAAGACGAGGACCACCATCACGGAGAGGGCGTCGAGCCTTACGAGCCTGATGGAGACGAGCCTCTTCAGTTCATTCGGTACCGTCAACAGTCCGGCGCAGCCGGTAATTGCAGAGAGTGCGCGTGTGGTAGCGGCCCACCGCTCTGCGCCCGCGCCGAGGCAGCACCTGCCGAGCGTATTTTTATCCTCTTCGAGAACGGCAGAGGGTTCGAGCAGGCTGTCCAAGTAGTAACGGAAGCATTTTAGCGTCGGAACCCTGCCGGCAGAGGCGTGCGACCGGGTCAGGTAGCCGTGGCTCTCAAGCTCTGCCATGGTGCTTCTTATGCTTGCCGGGCTGAGCGAGTAACGCGCGGAAATGGCGCGCGAGCTTACCGGCTCTGCCGTCTGTATGTACTCGTTCACCACGGTGCGAAGAATAGTCTCTGAGCGCGTCGCGAGCGTACCGTCTCTCTTCTTATTTCTCTTGTCTGTCTTCTTAGTGCTAGCCATAGCTCACTCTTTTAGACTGAAAAGATAGCTTCTCATAAAAAACCCGGCCTCTCTATCCAAACCCCTCTATCCAACCCCAAGGGAAGGGGCTGGGCGAGCCGGAAACTCCGGCCCGGAACCACTGTAAAGGGAAAAACAGCATATAATAAAGTAACAACGGAGGGGGCCGTTGTCAAGGGCATGTAGGGCTTTAGGGCCGATATGAGAAGGGGCTGAGGCTCAGCTACTGGCCCTAAGGGGCCAAAACCGTACAAAGAAGCACGCTCTACTGGCGACATGCAGCAGAAGAAAACTAAAAAGCACCTGTTTTGTGTAAAGTTTTTGAGGTTTTAGGCCGAACAAGAGTATATTCGACTACTGTTCTCAGTCCGGGACTAACGGCGGGTATTGCCCGCCCTGCAAGGCCGTAAAATTTTTAAGCTGAAAGAGACATATGGAAACCATTATCGCATCACTTCTGCTCTGCATCGGCATAAGCTTTTTACTTATCTCAAAGAACCAGCTCCTGCTCTGTAAGACGGTAAACGTAGAGGGGGTAGTAAACACAACAAAGCAGATAAAGACAATAAGGGTCGGCGGCTACCTGCTCTCGGCAGGCTCGGCCCTCTTACTTCTCTACTCCACCCTGCTCTAAAGGGCTACTATGAAACGGATAAACAAACATATAACGACCTGTCTGATAGCGGGTGTCGTTGCGGTTCTCCCCATAGGCGGGCTGATAATCACGGTCGGGTATCTTGAGTCCACCATCTCAAGCTCCGGCATCTCGAAGATGCCTTTCTACTTTCCGGGCTTCGGGCTTCTAACAGCTGCCGTGCTCATCTACCTCATTGGCCTCGGCGTTACGACCTTCGTGGGGAGGTGGATCTGGGCCCGCATAGACAGAGCGCTCGACCGCCTGCCCGCGCTCGGCGGTCTGTACCAGACGCTCAAACAGATACTCGGCTACGGCGAGGGCGAAGACGCTATCTTTTACGAGACGGTACTTGTGCCTGGCAAAAATACCGAAGGCGAGGAGCTTGGGCTGGTGACCAATAAGATCTCCGACGGCAAGGGCGGCACGAAGCTGGTTATCTTTATTCCCGGAGTCCCTAACCCGACGTCCGGGCGCATGATAATAGTTGACTACGGAACGGTAAAGCCGCTTGCGATGCCGGTGAACGAGACACTGAAGGCGCTCGTTTCGATGGGAAAGACCGAGATCAGCATGCGGAGCCTTTGACGTAACGTTGACCGGGTATGCCCCCCCCCTTGAAACCTATGGGGTTGCCGATATACTGGGATATTATAGATAGCTTTAAGGCATCTCAACGCACACGTTGAACCCAATAAGGAGACACTACCATTGAAGCCGCTACCGCTCATCCGCTCCGCTACTCTTACGCTTCTTCTTCTGATAGCCTTTATTTTCGCTCTATCCACTACGGCAGAGGCGGCGTCGTACTACAAGGCCGTCATGCTCTCCAAGCACGGGCTTGTCCGCGAGGCGAAGGCCGAACTGATAGACGTTATCTACTCCAAGGCCCCGCGCTCCTACAGGGCCAAGTCGTACTACTATCTCGGCACTCTAGACTTTAACGAGAACAACCTGCGCGGCGCGCTAGAGGTCTGGACCGAACTTGTAAGAAAGTTCCCAAGCTCAGAAGAGGCGACAATAGTGGCGAGCCGTTTGGACGAGCTTGCAGAGATGGCCGGAGAGGTGCTACCGGAAACCACGGAGAACGCGGTGGCTGCAACGTATCTAAGGCACGGAGATTTCTGGTCGAAGAGAAAGGCCGAGAACTTTACGATAGATTCGTCCTGGATAGAGACAATAGAGGCCGCCACCAGATGGTACGACCGCGTGATTACCGAGTTTCCAAACAGTTCTGCCTCGCGCATAGCTTACAGAAGCAAGCTGATGACGCTGCTGGGGTGGCAAGGGGCCGGGGGACACGGCGCATACGGCATTATGGGCGACATGACCAAGTACATGCCGAAGTTTCTCGAAACCTTCGAAGCCTTCGAGGCAGCCCACCCCGAAGCTCCTTCGCTACAGGGCTTCCGCTTTCAGATAGCGCAGAGCTACTGGATGGCAAAAGAGTGGGACAAGACCCGCGAGTGGCTAACGGTAGTTATTAAAGAGGCCGGTGAGAAGAGTGGCGATGACGACAGCTTCTACTCCGACCTTGCCAAAAGGCGGCTCGAACATATTGAGTACTGAGTAACTTAACTGTCGCTACATGGGACGAAATATGAAAGAGCCCGTCGGTCGCTTTCGACCGACGGGCTCTTATATATTCTAACTCAAAACTTCTAACGCAAAACTCGCCGCCCCTAGCCCTTCATCTGCTCCGGGCCTGCCTCGGAAAATCCGTCTCTGTGCTCTTTGTAGCTCTTCAAGACCTTCTCGGCATACCTTACGGGAGTTCTCTGCCCACGGCGTATCGACCTGGAGACCCGCGTCGGTCCTGCGTTATAGGCTGCAAGAGAGAGATGCGTATCGTTGTCGAACCGCTTCTTAAGCATAGAGAAGTACCGCGTGCCGAGCCTGACGTTGGTCTGCGGGTCGTATAATGTCGAAGAGCCCTGCCAGTCAACATCTAGCATTCCGGCCACCCAGACGCCAGTGTCGGGCATTATCTGCATAAGGCCTATTGCGCCCTTGTGAGAGCGCGCCCTGTTGTAATAAGTACTCTCCGTTTCGATTATCGCCATAACGAGCAGCGGATCTACGGAGTAGGCGTCGGAGACCTCGAGAATTACTGCGGCCAGTTCGCGCTCCTCTTCGGGGCTAAGGCCCGTTCTGCTCTCGGCTAAAATAGTGGTAATGTAGTCGAGCTGAACAGCCGACTCGCTTATACCTTTAGCGCCATCAGAATCGGCTCCTGAGTAGGCGGATGTCGCGAACCAGAAGGAGGCCGAGACCAGCGAGACGGAGAGCACAAAGAAGAGCAACAGAAAAATCGACCTTCCGGCTTCGAGTGATTTTCTAATATCGAACATAATTACAGCTCACAGTTACGGATAGAATGAATGTTCGTATACACAATTATGCCTCACAAAAGTGCGGCACGAGTACTTGAACTGAAAAGAAATAAAAAACCCCGAACAAGGAAGAGAAGCTTCCGTGATCCGGGGCTACCATAGCCAAATTGAACAGACTTTGAGGGCCGACTTCAGCCCTGAACAACTCTACCTAATATAGCACACGCTATGCAGAATGTCAAATCGAGGCCCCAATCCAGCCGGAACTTTTACAGCAGAGGCCTGCCCCCTGCCCTCTGCCATTTACAAGGCTGGAAAAAAAGAGAGAACCCACCGTCCGTTAAGGCCGGTGGGTTCTACTGACTGAATAGACTAAAGCGTTTACCTCTTGAAGCGTCTGCGTACGAATCCAAGTCCTACGAGACCGCTGCCGAGAAGGAGCAGGGTTGACGGCTCCGGAACGGCTCCGCTCGCCTTAACAAGATAGTGGCCCGCATAAAGTGCGCCGTCAGTGTCCAACATGGTCTGGTTCGTTGTAGTCTCCGTCCTGGCATAGATTCCCGAGCTATAATTATAGGCACCGACTCTGTTGTGGAAGGTAACTTCCGAAATAACATCGTGCTCGACAATACCGAGAGTGCCGTAGTAGGTATCACTCCCTATCGATACTCCATACTCACCGAGAGTATTACCAAAGAGTGCGGTGAAGTTATTTATAGAGGTCTGGGTTGCGCTGCTGACCGGGCCCTCGTTCAGATATGTTATTGCAAAGCCGAACTGCACAATCATGGCCTGAAACTCGGAGAGCGTCGCATAGCGCCAGCCTTCGTAAGCGCCGCCCGTGCCGAACTGCGTGCTAACATAATTATAGGTCAGGCCGTTGGTCTCCGTAAGATCTTTCCAGTCCAGACTGGTGTCAGTGTCGGTCGTAAAGAGCCCGCCGTCTATGAACGCCGCCTTTGCAGTGCCGGTAAAGGCAACCGACATTATGGCTGCAATAAAGAGTACCGAGAGTTTCTTTAACATTTGAAGTGCCTTCCTTATAAGTATATTAATAATCTATCCTGAAAAAGCATAAGCAAAACTTGTACAGATATCATGCAAAAAACAAGCCAACCTCCGGGCGAACCGCCTAACCTGTTGACTTACCTGATTAAACAGTAGATGAGACCAATATCGAGAACGGCTGAGATAGAGCAAAAGTGTAAAGAATAAGTGCAAGCAGACACGACACAGAGCACCAAAGCAGAGAAAAACCGTTATCTTACGGGAACTTACTCTACTCACACTG
>JADFVP010000217.1 GCA_015222595.1 Pseudomonadota bacterium | reverse complement strand
GCATGGAAGAGGTTCTGGTCAAGAACCAGCAGATAAAGAGTGAATACAAAGACCGCAACAACAGAAAATACTTCTCCGAGGTGGTAACGGCGCCGGCCTTTAAACTATCGAGGCCGAGTTTCAGAAGAGGCGACGACTATATTGCCATGGACTGGGGTATGGCGGTCTCGTACGAGAACAGAACCCTCGGTGTTCTGACCATGACGCTCAACCCGAGCGTACTCAACCATATATTCGACTCGCTGCTGGTAAAGGGCTTTGTCGATGATGCCTATGTTACTACCTGGGGCGGAGCATACCTCTTCAACACTCGAAATCCCGAGAAGATACTGGCCGATACGGCTCTTGAACACGCTGAGGCCTTCGGGGGGTTGATGAGCGGAGATACCGGGGCAGCTATCGACAGCAACGACGGCGAGGTAATGTCGTACAGCTCGCATGAGCCTTTCGGCATACGCTTCATGCTCGGCACAAGCAGAGCCACGATGATGGCCGCTACAATGACGCTGCTCAAGAGGGTTGCCCTGCTGCTCTTTCTAAGCGCAATTCCACTCGGAGTGGCCATAACCATAATAACCAGAAAGATGATAGTAACGCGCCTGCAGGTCTTCTCCAACGCCATGACACGGGTCAGCCACGAGTATACCGAAGGCGACGAGCTTATTAGCAGAAACGCTCAGGAAGAGGTTGAGGCCCTGGCGCTTACCGAGAAGGATGAACTCGGCGACCTCTCCCGCTCCTTTATCATGATGTCGAGAAAGCTCTACGACGTGCAGGCAAAGCTCGACACCGAGCTTCAGCGCCTCCAAAGCCTCGTAAAGTTCGGACGGCTCGTTGGTGACGAGATCTCGGAGAAGGAGTGCTACTCCATCCTTATCAGGTACCTCTCCCATAGCTTCAACATCGACAAGATAGTGGTGGTCAGCCTGAACAACTCTGAAGATCTCGCCGAGGTGGTTGCAACCTACGGCTCCGAAGTGGGCGAGGTCTCCATTGCCACCCCATCTTGCAACGACATAAAGGCGATTCACGGCAACCGTCTCTGTAGAGCGGTCCGGTCCGGGCAGGACTTTATCGTATCGGACGTAGAGACCGAGTACCGTTGTCCGCATCAGGAGGTTTCACAAGATGTCGGTAGCTACATGTGCACGCCTATCTCAACGGGCGGTTCGATGGTCGGCTGGATACACCTCGTAAGCTATCAAAAGGAGTTCTTTACACCCGAGTGCTGCTTTATGATTAACTCGTACATCAGCACCATCGCACCAGCCATTTCATCCATGCGCCTCATAAGTGCCCACCGCTCCATGGCCATACGCGACCAGCTTACCGGGCTCTACAACCGCCGCTTCTTAGAAGAGTCCCTCACCTCTCAGCTCGCCTGCGCAGCCCGCACCAAGCAGCCTCTGAGCCTCGTAATGATAGATATAGACCACTTCAAGCGGTTCAACGACCTGTACGGACACAAGCAGGGCGACGACATAATGCAGAAGGTATCGGACCTCTTCTTAGACAACGTGCGCGAGTCCGACATTGTTGCCCGGTACGGCGGAGAGGAATTTATTATCATTGCGCCGAACACCGACAAAGAGGGCGCCAGAACGCTTGCCGAGAAGATCCGGTCCGCTACAGAGACAGGCTCCACCACGAACATGAACGGCACAAGGGAGCGCATAACCATAAGCCTCGGCGTCTCTACCTACCCGGAAGACGGCGCGGACAAGGCCGAGATTATGAGGCAGGTCGATATAGCCCTCTACCGCTCAAAGGCGACGGGAAGGAACAAGGTCTCCGTGACCTCGGTGCTCTCGATTACCGAAGATTTCCCTATTTCGCCAAGCCTGTCCGTACCGGGCGAGTCTAGCGATTCACAAGAGGCGTTCGGTTCAGACGAAGCGCCTGATATGCCTGATCTAATAGCAGCGCCTGATACGGTAGACATAACACCTGCGCCTGACGCAGAGGAAGCAGACCAAGAGAGCGGTGAAGTTGTCGAACTCAAGAAGAAGAGCGACATAGACGAAAAGGCCTCTTAGAAGCTTACAGGTCCTCCCTTATCAGTCCTTCCCAATTACTAAATAGAAAAAGCCTGACGATTTTGTAAAGATCGTCAGGCTTCTTTTTTACTCAAAGACAAGGAACACTACCGGTGCTTCTCACCTGCCCCCGGCTCCACCATTACCGTTCTTACCTGGCCTGCTCGACTTGCGGGCCTTTCCAGCACCCGCTTTTGGCAGATACCCTTTGGGCCTGTAGCTCGCGCTCCTGCCGACCCTCTCTTTCCCGTAGCCTTTGGCGCGCTCTGTAGCAGGGGCAAGTACCGCCTCCTTCTGCGCCTCCCTGCCCTTTGCGCTCTTCTCCACAAAACACGGCTTGGCCGTCGCGGAATCGAGCCCCGTCCAGTAGGCAAGCGTAGAGATGGTAGAGGGCGTCGGGGTAAAGAGCTGCACGCTTTCGGGTAAAATGCCGAGTTCGTCCATAGCGAATTTTTTCAGGCGGTTCATGTCATCAAGGGTACATCCAGGATGCGCGGCCATAAAATAGTACGAAAGAAACTGCTTCAGTCCCGCCTCTTTAGTAAATCTGTAGAAGAGTTCCCTGAATTTCACGAGCGCTCCCCTGTCGCACGCCTCTTTGCCCATCGCCTTCAACACTCCGGGCTCCGAGTGCTCGGGGGCTATCCTCAGCTGCCCCGACACATGGTTCGTCACAAGCTCTTTCAGGTACTTCTCTCCGGTCTTCTTGTCGGCCAAAATCATGTCGTGGCGAAGCCCCGAAGCCACAACAACCTTCTTGACCCCCGTAACCGCTCTAAGCTCACGGAGCAGCTCTATCTGCTCGGTGTGCCCGAACTTGAGCACAGGGCAGACCTTGGGCGACACGCAGCTCTTGGACGGACAGCAGCCCTTGGTCTCCATCCTCGTACAACCGCTCTTGTACATATTGGCCGTCGGCCCACCGACGTCGGGTATGCGTCCCTTAAAGAGCGGGTGCTTCGTGATCTCAACCGCCTCGGCCACTATAGAGGCCTTAGATCTGGACCTTACGCGCCTGCCCTCATGCACTGCAATGGCGCAGAAGCCGCACTCGCCATAACAGCCCCTGTGCGTGGAGATGGAGAAGCGGATGGTCTCCAGGGCCTTAACAGCCCCCTCTTTCTGGTGGTACGGATGAAGCTCGCGCTCGAAAGGAAGTGCGTAGACAGCATCCAGCTCGGCCTCTGTGAGGTACTTGGCCGGTGGGTTCTGCACAAGGTACCTGTTGTCGTGTCTCTGCGTTATCGTCCGGGCAGTGGCCGGGTCGTTGCTCTTATAAAATAGGTCGAACGCAGTCGTTAAGGCTGCAAAGCCGGCCTTTGTACTGGGGGTACACTCTGAGTACGCAGGTAGCGCAAGGGCTCCGTCCGGGGCCTCTTTCGAGATGTAGCAGAGGCCGCGTACCGCTGCAGGGTCAAGGCCGTCCCTTAACGCCTCTGCAAGCTCCACTATGCTCCGTTCGGCCATGCCGTAAAGCAGGTAGTCGGCCTTTGCGTCGAAGAGCACTGAGCGGCGTATGGAGTCGGTCCAGGCGTCGTAATGGGCTATGCGCCTGAGCGAGGCCTCTATGCCGCCAAGAACGATGGGACGGGGCTCTTCGCTAGAGGAAGTTCCTGTGGATCGTTTAGATGAAGTTCCTGTGGAACTTCTGGAGAACCGCCTTATGAGGTTCGTATATTGAATAGTAGCGCGGTCCGGGCGTCGCCTGTTCGCCCCGCCCGGCGTGTAGTCGTCTCTCATACGCTTTCTACCGGAAGCCGTGCGGTTAGCGACCATAGAGTCTATGCAGCCCCCTGTTACGCCCCAGAAGAGGCGCGGAATGCCGAGCCTGAGTATATCTTCCTCTGAGTCGAGCTTGGGCTGGCCGATAACCCCGACCCTGAACCCGGCACTAACGAGCACGTGACCAATTACCGCAACACCTGAGAAGGGAGAGTCTATGTAGGCGTCGCCCGTAACGAGCACAATATCGAGTTCTTTCCAGCCAAGAGCCTTGTATTCGGTTTTAGTAGTCGGCAGAAACATGAGACCTCTTTATAGGTGGCTACGCAGGCGGTAAGATAAGTATCTATTTTACCACTGAAATAGCACTCAGTCTACAGTATTAAGAGAACCCCTGTGCAGGTAGTTATACCGCCGAGAAGGTTCGAGAGAGGTGGAAGGACTAACCCGGTTTAACGACTCAATTATCAGGTGAAACAGGCGAGTACCGGACAAACTTGTCCCGTATGGCTTGTGTCAAAAGTGAAATAATGTTAAACTGTGGTGTCATCCAGTAAGATTAAAAAGGATTCTATTTATGCTCAAGACAAAGTGCTCAGACTGTAGCAGCTGGGTCTACTCTCCGATATTGACCGAAATTACAGAGACCGAGTGTCCGGACTGCGGCTCTACGTTCAGCATAAACGACCTTTATGTCTCGACAGGGCCCTTTAGCGTCTATCGTGACGCCTTGTTGAAGAACCTGCACAAGTACACCCAACTGCTAAAAGGCGCAAGAGAGGAACTAGATGAGTTCAAGAGTCGCGCTAAGGGCGACAAGAGCGATACCGAGTCGATCGCCACGCTGGAGAACTTTGTCTCCGGCCTAGAGGAACTGCTCTCAGGGTGCAGATCCCGGCTCAGGGTTCCGGTAAAGAACACGGTCGTAAAGTACTCTACCGACACGATTCCGCGTCAGGGTACGCTTGTCAATATAAGCAGCACGGGAATCTGTATAGAGGCGAGCGAAGAGATTAGCAAGCTGCATAACGGCAGTTTCGTTATCCTTATCATCGACAATATGAATACGGTCGACACTATCTACCTGCACGGTGAGGTGGTCTGGACCGGTGCCGAAAAGAACGGCAACCGTATGGGTATCCGGTTCATAAACTCCGAGCCGGAGGTAGAGGAGCGGATACGAAGCTTCATTACCGAAGAGTTCCAGCTACAGTCCTGAGGGCGATAAACTCCGAGCGCAGGACCCGGCACTAACAAAAAGCCGGGACAAAAAAAGACCGAGGCAGTTGAAGAGCTTCTTTAGAAATCTATGAAATCTCTAAGAAGCCCCCTGCTGCCCCGGCCAAATTCTTTTAAAAAATATCTTCGAAGAGAGCTACTTCGTAAAAGTAGAGTCCTCTACTATCACAGAATAGAAGTACCCCATACCGAAGTCCTTATCAATCTCCAGCCTGCCGGTAGCGGTTACCTTGTCGCCTACCTCAGGAGGCCTGGCCACGGTTCTGAAGACTACCTTGTTGCTGTCCGGAAAACCGGTACCGTCTTCGATATGCACCCAGTTTCTGCCCATTATACTCAGTGAGACCTTTACTACATTGCCCTTTATCTTTACGTTCATGCCGTTAAGATCGGCCTTCTTGGTATAGATCTCCTCAACCGTATACTTCTTGGCGGGTTCTGTGGAGAATACCATAGCGGCCTTTGCAGGAGCCGCGCTCTTGGGTGTCCCCGTGGCACGAGTGCTGACCTTGGCAACGCCTTTATTAACTACATCCACAAAGAGTATCTTGTCGAAGGTGCGACCCAGAGCCTTGCTCTCAAAGTTAGGCATCCAGAGCTGCTCCGAGAAGTTGACCTTTGCGCCCTTCTTTATCGGGCTCTGCGGGCCGGCTATCCAGAACTTCTTTCCAGCCTCATCAATTTCCATATAGGTGTAGCCGCCTCCGGTCTCGGTGGACAGAACCACTCCGTTGTGCACGCCACCGGCAAAAGCCACGGTAGAGGCCAGCATAAGCGCCGCGCCAAAAGCAATAGAACAGATCGTTTTAATAGATACCATTATCATTCTCCTTACAAGTTTAGACCACACCCGGAAACCGGCTCCCGGAAGAGTTGGCAGACATGGTTATTTATATCGGAACATAGCAGAAAAACAGAACTAAAAAATTCACTCCTCGCCGAGTCCTTCAGTAGTGCGCCTTTACGCTCGTTGCCACCGGCTCTGTTCGCCCTTGCCGAGCTATTCGCTTGCAAAATCGGCCCGGGGGCTGTAGTATCTTTAGTGTTTCAACAAAGATCACGGAAAAGAAGACCGAGAGCATAAGTTGCTATTTTAACATACAGAGGGCTCAGGTCAAAGGTCAAAGACCAGAGCCAAACTCAGCAGAAAGAGGAGCGGAAAGATGGCAGATAACGGACTGGAATGGGATGACGACGCCTTAGCTAGGCTTGAAAAGATACCCTCCTTTGTAAGAGGCATGGCAAAGGGCAAGATAGAAAAAGCTGCCGTGGCGCTCGGCGAGACGAGAGTAACGGCCGAGTTGATGGACAAGATAAAGAAAGAGGAGATGGGCGGCTAAACCAAAGCTCCTCATAATCTATCAATTTAGCATAAATACAAGTTTAGCATAAATGCAAGCCCCGTAAGGCGAACGACGCCTTACGGGGCTTGTTGCATCATCTGCTCACTACAACTGCACTTCTACTACACTCTTAACGGAACGGCTGCTCGGGCTCTAACGAGCAGACCATCCATGTTAAGCTCTAAAAAACTAATCTTCTTCCGAACAAACTCATTCTTCTTCCGAATCCATACCACCCATGGTCTCGACCCCGTCGCTACCCTCTTCATACCGCTCGGTGTCGGGCTTGTCCGACTTACCGATACGCAGCACTCCTCTAATATCTTCGAGCACGAGGTAGAGCGACGGAATCAAGAGAAGCGTAATTGCTGTAGCAAAGAGAATACCGAAGCCGAGGCTTATGGCCATAGGTATAAGAAATTGAGCCTGCACGCTTGTTTCAAGAATCATCGGGGTAAGCCCAAGTGACGTCGTTAGAGAGGTCAGGATTATCGGCCTGAACCGACGACGGCCCGCCTCTATTATCGACTCTTCGGCCCCGAGCCCGCTGTGCCGTTTTCTGTTGATATAATCTATTAACAGCAACGCGTCGTTTATCAGCACACCGGAGAGCGCGACAAGGCCGAACATGCTGAGGATACTAAGGTTGTAGCCCATTATCAGGTGTCCGAGCACGGCCCCGACCAGACCGAACGGAATTGCGGCCATTATTATTAGCGGCTGCGTATAGCTCCTGAACGGTACAGCGAGCAAAACATAGATTGCGAAGAGGGCCATAAGAAAACCCCTCTTCATCGAGCCCATCGACTCCCTGCGCTCCTTGTCCTCGCCCTCCATGTCGAACGAAAGGCCCGGATAGTCGGCGGCAAGCTCGGCAAAGAGCGTGCTCTTGAGCTCTGTGATTATCTCCTCGGCGTTAGCGACAGTGCTCTCCACGCTCGCCGTAACGTTAATTACCTTCTTCCTCTCGCTCCTGTTTATCTCGCTATACCCACGGCCAGCCTCTATTGTAGCCACGCGAGTAAGCGGAATCTCGGCCCCTGCCGGGGTTCTTATGCGCATACCCTCCAGGTTGCCTATGCTCTTGCGCTCGCTCTCCGGGTACCTTACCATCACCCGCAGTTCGTCTCTGCCCCTTTGAAAACGGAGCGCCTCTGCGCCGAAGAAGGCAGAGCGGACCTGGCGAGCAAGCCCCTCCTCGGTAATGCCCAAAGCGCGTCCGTCCGGTTTCAACTTCAGCGTCAACTCACGCTTACCCTGCGTATAGTTGTCGGCAATGTCGCCCACGCCGGGATAGTCGGCAAGAACCTCCTTTATTCTCTCGGAAGCGCTGACGAGTACAGCCGAGTCGTCGTGTGCGATCTGAATATCTATATTGGCTCCGAAATGGACGATATTGGAGCTGAAGGTCAGGGTATCGACCCCGGGCACTTCGCCAACGAGCGTCCTCCACCGGTTAGTTATCTCAGAGGCAGAGACGTTTCTGACTTCACTCGGCGTTAGAATGAGCGCGGCCTCGGCCATATGGCTGCCGCCGTTCGAGCCTCCCGGTGGCCCGACAACGGAGCCGCCGACCATAGAGTAGATGTTGCGCAGTATAGAGTTCCCGTCCCTCCGCTTTGCGTCGTACTCGTCTCTAACCTCCTCAGCCTTCTTTACCAGCAGCGCCTCTACCTTACGCGTCTGCTCTACAGGCGTGCCTATCGGCATCTTCACAGAGGCCATCACAAAGTCTCCGTCCACCTTCGGCATGAAACGGAATTTGACCACTCCGCCGCCGACAATGCCTATGGCGATTAAGAAGATAGCTATGGCCGCGGCCACCGTGGCGTAACGGTTGGCTAAAGAGAGGCGCAGAAGACGCAGGTACGGCCCGTTGATAAAACTATCCAGACGCGCTCCGAAGCCGAGCCTGATACGCGTCAAGAGCCACGGTCTGCCGAGTGCCTCTTTCTCGACAGAGCTGTGCCCGAGGTGCGAGGGCAGGATGAAGAGGCACTCGAAGAGCGAGACGATAAGAATAGGTATGACCACCAACGGAATCGTCCTGATGAACTTGCCTATCATTCCGTCTACAAAGAGCAGGGGCGTGAAGGCCGCGATGGTCGTAAGTATAGAGAAGACCACTGGCCCTGAGACCTCTATGGCTCCGTCTATCGCCGCTGTCAGATAACCCTCTCGTCTTTTGCGGTGCTCGAAGATATTCTCGCCGACGACTATCGCGTCGTCTACCACTATGCCGAGCGCGAGTATGAAGGCGAAGAGAGAGAGCATGTTGATGGAGACGTCGAGCCCCGGCATAAGAAGCATCGCACCGAGAAAAGAGATAGGGATGCCGAGCATTACCCAGCCCGCAAGACGTATCTGAAGAAAGAGTCCGAGCACTATAAAGACCAGCACTAGCCCTAAGAGCGCGTTCTTGATAAGCAGGTTCATTCTGCTCTTTAGAAGCTCGCTCTTATCGTCGAAGGTAGTGAGCGTAACGGAGGCTGGCAACGCGGCCTGCTTCATTTCTATATAGGACTTTACCGCGCGCGATATCTCGATAGGCTTCTGCTCGCCGACACGGAAGACCGCTACCATTGCGGCAGGTTTCCCGTCGAAGCTAAGAAATTGGTCTGTCTCTCTGAATGTGTCGCGCACGTCGGCAATATCGCCAAGGCGCACGCCCGTGCCGTCGGGCCTGTTTATTATGGAGATGTCCGAGTACTCGGCCCCCGAGTACCGCTTCTCCTTCGTCCGAACCATCACCGTGCCGCCCTTGGACTTAACGGATCCTGCGGGCAGGTCTACGGAGGCTGTTCTAATACGCTCGGCAACAGCGCCGAGAGTCAGGCCGTATCTTCTTAGCCTCTCTTCGGGAATGTCTATCGATATCTCGTACGGGCGCACGCCTGCTAGCTCGGTCTGGGTTATTGCGGGCAGCAGGCGAAGATCGTCGCTTATGCCTTCGGCATACTCATGGAGGCTTCGCTCCGGAATGTCTCCGTAGACGACCACGTAGATAACCTGAGTGCGGCGCAGGAGTTTTGAGACCACAGGCTTCTCGGCATCTTCTGGCAGCGTGGTTATGCGGTCTATCTCGGCCTTTATCTCCTGGGTCAAAAGGTCTATGTCGGTTCCAATTACCGCCTCGGCAACGATAGAGGCGCGCCCCTCGGACGCAACGGAGGTTACCTTCTTTATGCCGACAACCCCGGAGAGGCTCTCCTCAACCTTCAAGACCACGCCCTCCTCAACCTCTTCGGGCCCGGCCCCCGAGTAGACGACGGAGACCTGCACGCTGTCCATCGAGATCTCCGGAAAGACCTCCTGCTTAACGGACATGGCCATGACTATGCCGCCCGCTAAGAGTACGAACATCAGCAGGTTGGCAGCCACGTGGTTCTTGGCCATCCATTTTATTGCAGCCTTCACTCTGGACTCACTTTAGAAGATTTTTTATTAGAAGTTTTTTTCACTTTAGCTCCAACCGTCCTGAGAGCCATGCCGTCGGCAGCGCCGGACAGATCAGTTGTGACCACGGTAGCGCCGCCAGCAAGACCGCTCTTTAGCACAACGGTCTCAGCCTCAACTCTTAAAGGCACTACGTTCACTATCTTCAAGCTGTTGCCGCCCTCGACCGTCCAGACGGTATTGTCGTCCCTGAGCGCGCTCCTTGATATGACTATAACGTTCCGCATGCTGCCGCCCTCTATCTCGACATTCACAAAGCTGCCGAGCGCAAGAGCGGGTTTTACCTTGCCGTCTCCGCTCTTTGCAACTGAGCCTGCGCTCAGACCGTACGGGTCTTCTACTCTTATAACGACGCGCTCCATTCGCCCCTCGGGGTCAACCTCGCCGAGTGATCGCACTACCGTGCCGCGCCACTTATGGACGCGCCCCCCGGTGTTCATGCTTACCGTGGCCCGCGCGCCAACTCTTTCGCTACCCGCGCCCGGAATCTCTATCCACCCGATGTCGTCTACCTTCAAGGGCACGACAACCTCTACAGAGTCTGTTCCGGCTAACGTCGCAACCTTTGTCCCGGCCCTTACGTACTGACCGAGTTCCGCGCTCTCGGCCCGGACGATAGAGTTAAAGGGCGCGCCGAGCACGGTGCGCTCTAAGTTGATGCGCTCCTGCTTCAAGGCCGCCTTTGCCGACATGAGCCCCGCGCGAGCGCGCTTGAGCTGCGGGGTATAGAGCACGAGCGGGTTCGGCTCCGCGCCCTCTTCGGCTCCATGGCTCGAACTCTCCCATACAGTGCGCGCGACTTTCGCTTCGCCCTCTACCTTCAACAACTCGAACTCGGCCGTTGCAAGAGCAGCCATCGCGCGCTCGACATTTAGCCGATAGTCCACGTCCTCGATCTTCATCATCACCTTGCCTTCGGTGAAGTAGCCGCCCGGAACCATCGAGTCCGAGACGTATCTAAGCCGTCCGCTGACCTGGGGAACGATAGTAACAGAACGAGCAGGCTGCACCGTGCCCGTGCCCTTCAAGAGCAGAGCGTGGTCGGTCCTCTTTACCTTCATAACGTGCACCAGAGCCCCGGCCTCGCGCTTCATATGCTTCTTCGGAGCGGCGCGAGACGAAACAAGCCCCACCATAACGCCTATTCCCACCGCGATAATAACAAGCGGCAACACTACCTTTACGACCTTTCTAGCTGAAAGCATCTGCTCTGTCCCTTCCTATTGAGTCGCGCTCTGCGCCCCTGCACTCCCATACCTCTCAACTGTTCCATGACCGTCCGAAAGCCCGCCGCCGAGCGCGCGAATAACACCTATACGCGCTGAGAGCATCCCACGACGCGCTTCACTGAGACCGCTCTGCGCGCTGTACAACCGTTGCCGCTCCGCAAGCACGCCCGTGTAGTCGCCTACGCCGTTGCGGTACTTAAGCGTTACGACCTCAAGCGTTCCTTCTGCGGCTTCAACCCTGGCTTCTGCCAAAGGCAAGGCCGTTAGCGCCGCGCGATTTCTCTCTAACGCCTCCTCGACCTCCTTAAAGGCGACCAGCAGGCTCTTCTGATACTTTAAAAGCATCTCGTTCCTTACGGCCTCGTTCTTTGC